>WTCC01000340.1 GCA_013138755.1 Gammaproteobacteria bacterium | reverse complement strand
GGTAAAGTCAGCATTTGTTTGATAGAATGCGCCATGGCTAAAAAGACACCCAATTTCGAAAAAGCATTATCCGATCTGGAAACCCTGGTCGAAGATATGGAACAAGGCAATCTCAGCCTGGAAGAATCACTTAAACGCTTTGAAAAAGGCATTGCCTTAAGCACCGAATGTCAGCTGGCATTACAAAATGCTGAGCTAAAAATCAAAGAGCTAGTCGAAAAAAACGGTAAACTGGTCGAACAAGACATCGAGCTTGATGACTGATGCCAGAACCTCATGTTTTTCAATCTTGCCTGGATGCTTACCAGCAACGCGTTAATTCTGCTTTAGATAAATATCTCCCTAAAGACGATCCACCAGAGCACAATCTTGCCGAAGCCATCCGCTATTCAGTTATCGGTGGCGGCAAGCGTATCCGACCTGCGATGGTCTATGCCGCAGGCGAAGCGATGGGCGTGTCCACAGACCTTTTGGACATCCCTGCCTGCGCAGTTGAAATGATCCACGCTTACTCATTGATACACGATGATCTGCCCGCAATGGATGATGACAATCTGCGACGTGGCCGTCCCACTTGCCACAAAGCATTTGATGAAGCCACAGCCATACTCGCAGGCGACGCCTTACAGGCATTAGCCTATGAGATCTTAGCGAAGGATGATCATGCCGAGCTAACACCTCATCATCGAATTGAAATGCTCAGTCTGCTGACAGAAGCCAGTGGCGCACACGGCATGGCAGGTGGTCAGGCGGTAGACCTTGCATCGGTAGGTAAGCACCTCGATCTTGAGCAACTGGAAAACATGCACCGACTCAAGACCGGCGCATTAATCCGTGCCAGCATCATACTCGGCGGCATGTGCAAACAGAACATCACTGAAGACGAGATAAACATACTCAGTAATTTTTCATTATGCATCGGCCTGTCTTTTCAGATTCAAGACGATATCCTGGACGTTATCAGTGACACAGAAACACTTGGCAAACCACAAGGTTCAGACGAAGAACAAGAGAAGCCCACTTTTCCAGCCATCATCGGGCTAGAAAGATCCAAGCAACTCGCACTCGAACAACATGAACTGGCATTAAAACACCTTGAACCTCTTGACGAAAAAGCCGATAGTTTGCGACAGTTATCAGCTTACATCGTCGAGCGACTATTTTAATCAAAAACATATCATGCCATTTAGTAAGAGCAACTGGTCCCTACTGGAATCGATAGATTCACCAGCCGATGTGCGAAAACTTAATAACGCACAACTCAAAGAGCTGACACGTCAGTTGCGTGAATTTTTGCTGGACACCGTATCTTCAACTGGCGGTCATCTGTCAGCCGGATTAGGTACCGTAGAACTGACCGTAGCACTGCACTTCGTGTTTAACACGCCATACGACAGACTGGTCTGGGACGTAGGCCACCAGACTTATCCGCACAAAATATTAACGGGCCGGCGCGAGAAGATGGCTAGCCTGCGCAAAAAAAATGGTATCGCAGGATTTCCGAAGCGCGACGAAAGCGAATACGACACCTTTGGTACCGGTCATTCCAGCACATCGATAGCAGCCGCTCTTGGCATGAGTCTCGCCGCCAGGCACAAAGCCGAGAACCGACACTGTGTCGCCATCATCGGCGATGGTGCCATGACGGCAGGCATGGCATTCGAAGCGCTGAACCATGCAGGTGATAACGATGCTAATTTATTGGTTATATTAAATGACAACGATATGTCGATCTCGCCTAACGTTGGCGCTCTGTCCAATCATCTAACAAAATTATTATCCGGCCACCTGTTTTCAACCATCCGTGAAAGCGGCAAAAAAGTTCTGGAAAACATCCCACCAGCACTGGAGCTAGCGCGCCGTACAGAAGAACATATGAAAGGCATGGTTACGCCTGGAACCTTATTTGAAGAGTTAGGCTTCACCTACTTCGGACCCGTCGATGGGCATGATCTTGATACTCTGATACCTGTGCTACAAAATATTAATCAACAATCAGGCCCTCGACTACTGCACATCAAAACACAGAAAGGCAAAGGATTCTTCCCTGCTGAAAATGCCCCGGTTAAATACCATGCAGTGAGCGCATTTGATCTAAGTACCGGTGCATCGCAGGCGCCTGCTACCAATAAACTGCCGACTTATACAGAAATTTTTGGTCAGTGGTTATGTGACATGGCAGTACAGGACGAACGTCTGGTCGGTATTACCCCAGCGATGCGTGAGGGTTCAGGCCTTGTTGAATTTTCCAAACGCTTTCCACAACGATATTTTGATGTCGGCATCGCCGAGCAGCATGCGGTTACCCTTGCTGCAGGCATGGCCTGCGATGGCTTAAAGCCCGTGGTCGCAATCTACTCAACATTTTTACAACGCGCCTATGATCAACTCATACACGATGTTGCCATACAAAACCTGTCAGTCGTATTTGCAATCGATCGTGCAGGCATCGTCGGTGCAGATGGCCCCACACACACCGGCGCTTATGACATCAGTTTCTTGCGCTGCATCCCGAATATGATGATTATGACACCTGCCAATGAATCCGAGTGCCGAGGATTATTAACCACTGCCTTTCTACATGATGGCCCTAGCGCGGTGCGTTACCCGCGCGGCTCGGTGGCGAGTTCGAATACGGACGAAGAGCATACTAATAATGAATCCACGGATAATAAGCTACAGGCTCTACCCTTAGGTCAGGCTGAAAAAGTTCGTGATGGTAACAAAGTAGCACTACTTGTTTTTGGTACATTACTGACGACAGCCATGGAAGTTGCTGAAGAAATTGATGCCACTGTATACAACATGCGTTTCGTCAAACCGTTAGACACAGACACGGTAGAACTTGCGGCAAAACAACACGAACTAATCGTCACCATCGAAGACAATGCCATTGCCGGGGGCGCCGGCAGTGCGGTTTCCGAACATCTGAACAAGAAAAACATAATCACCAATCTACTGCAGATCGGCTTCCCTGACGAATTAATCAAACATGGAGAGCCTGGAGAAATGCTCGCAGACTGGGATTTGGATAAAAAAGGCATTATGCAGACCATTCAAAATAGAATGAATATAAGCATTGCGCCGTAGTATCAGACTTGTATTCAAAACTTCACTTTAAGTTATAATTACTAATATAATCAATATATTACAGACTCAACTTAATTAATACTTCTGGATTTTTATTGTCTCTAGTGTGATAGATAGAGTTTAGGAATTGCTTATATAGCGTAGACAGGATAAAATTCCTACTGTTTTACTCAGGTATTATTTAGGTAATAGTAACAATGGCAGCACGCTACCAGCTGAAGGTCGTCACAGAATTTGCTTCAGCTCACACATTAAGGGGTTACCCTGGCGCGTGCAGTCGTATGCATGGCCACAACTGGAAGGTTGAACTGGAAGCCGTGTCTACCCAACTTGATGAAATCGGCATGGGTGTCGACTTCAAAGTAATGAAACAGGCTGCTAATGAAGTAGGTGATGAACTTGATCATCGCTACCTAAATGACCTTGAACCGTTTAAAGAAATTAACCCGACGGCAGAAAACATAGCCGCATATATGTACAAAAAAATTTCTGCCCGCATAAATAGTGACACCATAACAGTCACTGCACTAACGTTATGGGAAACAGAGCGCGCTTGTGTTCGTTACAGTGAAGAGAATTAAAAATGAGTGAAGTATTGGAAAAAAAAGCCGTGACAGATAAAGACAAGCCGACTAACACACTACCTGACGTTCAGAACAGTCAGGACACGCGTGCGATTGCCATCAATAAAGTAGGCATCAAAGATATTCGTCACCCCGTGCAAGTAAAAGACCGCACTGGAAAAATCCAGCACACCATCGCCAATTTCAATATGTACGTTGATCTTCCGCATGAGTTCAAAGGCACACACATGTCTCGTTTTGTTGAGATACTCAACAATCACGAATGGGAGATCACTGTTGATTCTTTCAAGACCATGTTGACAGAGATGACTAAACGACTTGACTCCGAATGTGGTCATATCGAGATGAGCTTTCAATTCTTCATCAATAAAACTGCACCCGCATCTGGCGTGAAAAGCTTACTTGATTACGAAGTAACGTTTATCGGGGAGCGCAAGAATAATGAGAACATCATCAACATCAAAGTTATCGTTCCAGTTACCAGCCTGTGTCCTTGTTCGAAAAAGATATCTGACCGTGGCGCACACAATCAACGATCTCACGTTACCGTCAATGTAGAAACAGAAGACTTTATCTGGGTTGAAGAAATCATCGATATGGTCGAAAAGCAGGCATCGTGCGAACTGTATGGCCTACTTAAACGACCTGATGAAAAGATTGTTACCGAACGTGCTTACGACAACCCAAAATTTGTTGAAGACATGGTGCGCGATATCGCACATCAACTAAACATCGATGAACGCATTCTTGCGTACACGGTTGAATCAGAAAACTTTGAATCGATACACAATCATTCAGCTTATGCGCTAATCGAGAAGAAACGATAAAGGCTAACCTTTAAATTTTCTCTTAAAAAAAGCACCTTATATAAGGTGCTTTTTTATTACTTACCATTTGCTGCCAGCCATTTCTCATAAGCTGCTTCATCATGAATGGCTCGTAAGCCCGTTTCATAACTGAACAAGCTAAACATATTATTTAATATCCAATGTAAGTAGGATTGTCGGTAACGATCTGTCGTGGTGCACATCTCACGCATCGCTTTATGAAAATTGTTTTCTATCTGAAGCCGTCTTTTTATTTTAGTTGCGCGTATTTTTATACGTCTGGCCCACTGGCGTTGACGATTCTTGCTCAATTTTTCAGTGGACGACCTGGGCATTTTACTTTTCTGAAGACTTGTTTCATCACTGATCATCGCCGATCTCCTTTATTGACACATAGTCATTATCAACAAATCAGCAATAATTATCTTGTCAACCCTCGCCTATCATTTGACCCAATACGACAATCAACAGGTATCACTCTGGCAATATGAACCGCTATTTACAATAGAAACGAATAGCCCAGTCCAAACATAGCACACGCTCCAATAACAGAGACGATGCCAAGCTTAAACCTGAATAATGCAACAAAAGCAGCCGCACCTATCAAAGCAGAAAACCACTCAAAATTTCCATCGAAACCTTGTGGCCAAAGTACATGGTAAGCAAAGAATGCAGCCAGATTAAGAATGACGCCGACAACGGCCGCCGTTATCCCGGTTAGCGGTGCGGTGAACTTTACATCATCTCTGGTCGCTTCTACTGCCGGCCCACCTAATAAGATAAATAGAAACGATGGTAAGAATGTAAATAAGGTAGCGATACTGGCACCTGCTGCGCCCGCCAACAGAAGCGAATCAGGACCGAATATTTCTTTTGTCCAGCCACCGACAAAACCGACAAAGGCGACAACCATAATCAATGGACCCGGGGTTGTTTCCCCCAGCGCAAGACCATCGATCATCTGTGTACCGGTCAACCAGGCATACTGTTCAACACCTCCTTGATAGACATAAGGCAATACAGCATAAGCGCCGCCAAAGGTAACTAACGCCGCTTTAGTAAAAAACCAGCCCATCTGAGTCAGCGTCCCCTGCCATCCGTAGGCATTAAACAGCATAACCATCGCTACACCACCGATGAACAATCCGATCAGCAGAAATACAATAAATCTGCCCCATTTGAATTTGGCATGTTCAGGCGGTGGTGTATCGTCATCGATAATGGCGGGGCCATATGTTTCTTGCGAAGCACCATGACCAGCACCTGCCTTAAAATATTCTGGCGACAGGCGCGAGCCTAAATAACCGATGATGCCTGCAGCCAGTACGATATAAGGGAAAGGTATGTCTAATGCAAAGATTGCGATAAATGCCAGCACAGCCATCATGCGCAATACATTATTTCTTAATGCTCTGGAACCAATACGGTATGCTGCAAATACCACGATTGCAGTAACCGCAGGTTTAATACCGTAAAGGATACCTTCCACCGCCGGCACATCGCCGAATGAAAGATAGACCCATGTTAAGCCGATAAGGATAAACAGTGACGGTAGAACAAATAACACACCAGCTGCAATACCGCCCCACACGCCGTGCATCAACCAGCCGATATAAGTTGCTAACTGTTGCGCTTCAGGTCCGGGCAAGACCATGGTGTAATTAAGCGCATGCAAAAAACGGTGTTCAGAGATCCACCGGCGCTTTTCGACCAGCTCCTGATGCATCATACTGATCTGACCAGCAGGACCGCCAAAACTGATAAAACCCAGTTTTAACCAATAAAGAACGGCTTCCATAAAGGAAACCGGCGCAGGTTGATCGGTTATTTTTTTTGTACCCACAGTCACTTTTGCTTCCTCTTCTTTTATTTTAGGGAGCGTACTCAGCTAACTTCACATCTGAAGCGGACCTCCAGTTAATGTGAGTTTATTTTTCGCAATCTTGTTATTCCAGGTTTTCAGCTAAAACATTTCTCAATTGCTCTGCCAATGCCGTGCTATAGGTGTCATCATCATCATCGGTATCTTGTGAATCATTTGCATCTTTCACTTCAATTTGAATACGACCGTCTGCATCAGAAAATTCTAAACGGTAATGTCGACTGGTATTTGTCGCCAACGTTTTTTCATCAACACCAGTTAACATCTGCATTATCCAGCTGGATTTTGCTAACTCATCGTCTTCGACCTGAATGTCTTCATCTGCGATATCACCGACGATAAAATAGATGGTACTGCTTTCTTTTTCCTGACGTATATCCTTCATGCGCATGCGATCTAATGCACGCATTGCACGACGCCAAACGAAATCCATGCTACCCGTCATGGTCAGCGCAATCGTATTGGTGCTATCGATTTTCACCAACGAACTATAGGGGCGATAATTTTCCAGCAACTGTACAGTCTGCTCGTCATCCTTACCGGCGAACAACGCCATGCGAGAAATAATTTCACGTTCAGCTTCTAGATTACTTGGACGCGATACCCAGATAAAGTCATCTGCGTACTCTCCTCTGATAACACGCTCGATGCGTGAGTGCGATATATAAAGACGTGTTTTATTATCATGATCAAAACGTTCTAGACGTACCCGAAATTTATCTTTCTGGTCAGGATCAAACCGCTGGAAGATGGAACGGAAGAAACCTGCGCCAGCATCTAATCGCTCAACCCAGTCTGTCTCCATGTAGCCGAGCAAAGGTCGTTTTTCGGCTAGAGCAATACCTTCACCTTCCCAAAACTCAAGTAACCGTCCCCAGACAAACTCGACCTTATTGTCGATTTCTATCCAGCTGTTACCCGCATAACTCACCATTCGTACACCATCGAACTTTGGCGTTATCACTGTTTCCAGTTTATGGTTGTCACGAAAACGCTGCAATGCTTCGTCTGAAGCCTGAGGTACTCGAAGCTGACCGCCGGTATCGGGCTCGGTTAAATCGGGTGGCACTTCCAGATTTTTATAATACTCGGCGCCTTGATAAACCGGCCGCTCATCACCGCCGAAAAGGCTACAGGATGAGAGTACAAACATCAGTAAAAGAAGACCTGTGATTTTCATATTTATTAATTCCACTTGTTAGACATTACAGCCAGATTTAATCTCTACAACCCGGCTTGCTGCATCGCTTCACGCAATGGTTGCTGATATTGCTCAGCTAATACTGTCATCGGTAGACGGATCCCTGGTGGAATAAGTTTCATTTCCATAAGAGCCCATTTTACCGGAATCGGATTTGCTTCCAAAAACAGACGTGAATGTAAGCCTGTTAATGGCTGATTTAGCGTTTCCGCTAAATCACGATTACCAGCAAGTGCTGCGTCACACATCGCCGCCATCGCTTTCGGAGCGACATTACTGGTTACCGAAATTACACCATCACCACCACGCAGCATGAATTCAGTACCTGTTTCATCATCGCCACTGTATAACTCGAAATCGGTACCGGTTAAAAGAGCCTGCGTCTCAGCAAGTCGATCGAGATCACCTGTCGCATCTTTTAGGCCGATGATATTGTCGATTACAGACAAGCGCTTAACTGTCTCTGGCAGCATATCACACGCTGTTCGACCGGGTACGTTGTACAAAATCTGCGGGATATCCACACTTTCAGCAATTTTTTTGTGATGCAGAAATAATCCTTCCTGCGTCGGTTTATTGTAATACGGGGTAACCAGCAGGCAGGCGTCTGCACCGCCTTGCTGCGCACAACGAGTCAACTCTATAGCTTCCCAGGTCGAGTTGGCGCCTGTACCTGCTATCACTGGGATTCTCCCGTTGACCATTTCCACGGTTCGCGCCATCACCGCACAGTGCTCTTCCATGTTTAAGGTTGCTGACTCACCGGTCGTGCCCATCGAAACGATTGCTGAGGTGTTGTTTTCTATATGAAATTCAACCAGCTTAGCCAGGCTCTGGTAGTCGACACTGCCGTCAACCTGCATGGGAGTGACCAAAGCCACCATACTGCCTCGAAATGTACCACTATTAACCATTGAAAGCCCCGAAAAAATTAGGCGCACAGTTAATCAATATTTCACCTTTATTTCAATGATTTATGCTGCCAAAGACCAATTTTACTAGTATTTATCAGCTTTTTCGTAGTATTTCATAATCCCAAGCTATACTCGATATACACAGTGGCGAAGTCTAAATAGTCACTCGATACGCTTTAATACTGTAAATGGTCATAAAAATTGAATAAATCAGAACAACCCGAACGTCGTAGCTACAATCGAATTCCCTTCGCCGCAGAAATCTTAATGCAATGTGGTAACGTAGAATGGAGCTGCAATCTGCTCGATATCTCTCTCAAAGGCATGCTGGTCGAACCGCCCGAAAATCTTGATATCGACATAACCAAACCATGCGGCATGGCACTATTCCTTAGTGATGAAGTATCTATACACGCACGCGTCAACATCATACGCAGTGAAGACGGAAACTGGGGCCTAAAATGGCTACAGATAGATGCGAACAGCCTGCAGCATTTACGACGCCTTATTGAATTAAACACCAACAATCCCGCCATGTTGATGAGAGAGCTATCTGAGCTAGGGTAAAACGCACAGCCCTCCCATTACACATTACTAATATTAAGTCAGTTGTGGCATAACTGGATTGTCAGCCATATAGTATCCACGCTTATATCTAAAAAATTTACAGCTATTAGCTCCCCTGTGCGGGGCAAACTTTTTATAGCAACTATTCCTTTTTGTTTCAGCCTTTTTTGTTTACACTGTGCCCTCTATTTAGACTAGTTAGCCGTTCTAAAAATTATGACCACAAAACTTGTTATTTCCGCGCTCGGTGCAGATCGACCAGGTATTGTTGATGAACTCAGCGATATCATTTATAGCCATGAACTGAATATCGAAGACAGTCGCATGACAGTACTCGGTGGTGAATTTGCTATTTTGTTATTGATCAGTGGTGAATTAACAGCACTCGACACGCTACAATCTGAACTGTCTGAAATCGAGCAGACACTACAGATGGACCTGCTGGTAAAACCGACGACAAAAACAGATGCTACTGGCGATACTATTCCCTACTCTGTTGAAGTGGCCGCATTAGATCATCCGGGAATCGTCAGTAATATTTCCAGCTTTTTTTCTAGCAGAGACATCAACATCGTCAATTTAGAAACCGAGAGTTATTCTGCACCACACACCGGTTCACCGATGTTTGCATTACACATGACCGTTGGCATACCTGCTGCAACAAATATTGGACAATTACGCGAGGCCTTCATGGACTTCTGTGATGAACTCAATCTGGATGCTGAGCTTACAAACCTGTAATCTAGTTTAAATCCTCATCTAAAATACTCTTCAGTAATCAAGAACCCACACAGAACACACTATTTTTTTAGGAAACAGACATGGTAATAGTCGGTAAAAAAATTAAAAATTTTTCTCGCCCAGCGACCGGTGACAAAACCATTAGCCTGAAAGATCTGGCCGGAAAAAAAGTCGTACTTTATTTTTACCCGAAAGACAGCACGCCGGGCTGTACTACTGAAGGGCAAAATTTTCGTGACGCAAAAGCTAAATTCACTCGACAGAACACTGTGATAATTGGTGTCTCACGTGACAGCATGAAGCGCCATGAAAACTTCAAAGCAAAACAGAAATTTAATTTTGATCTGCTGTCTGACGAAGATGAGTCACTATGTAATCAATTTGACGTCATCAAGCTCAAGAAACTTTATGGTCGCGAATACATGGGCGTCGATCGCAGTACATTTTTAATTGATGAAAAAGGAATTCTTCTGGAGGAATGGCGTGGCGTTAAAGTCAAAGAACACGTAGAGCAAGTATTAGACGCCTGTAAAAAACACAAATAGATATAAGTAACAATTAATAGTGACTAACGCGTTAGATAAATCATTAGCAGCCTTGGTATGGACAGCATTATTTTTTATCGTACTCATCTGGTCAGCAATCAACCCTAAAGATTACCCCACCTGGTTACTTGAGGTGGCACCTGCGGTCATCGGTTTTTTCGCGCTGGCCGTTACACGAAAGAAATTTCCGCTAACAGCTTTGTCTTACTTCCTCATTCTAATACATTGCTGGATTTTATTTGTTGGCGGTCACTACACATATGCTGAAGTCCCATTATTCGACACCATAGGAGACGTGCTCGACCACTCCAGAAACAACTTTGATAAAGTCGGGCACTTTGCGCAAGGTTTTGTACCTGCCATAATATGTCGAGAACTAATTATCCGATTAAAAATTATCGAGAGCCCGACCTACACCCACTTTTTCACCATCTGCTTCTGCCTGGCATTCAGTGCGTTTTACGAATTACTCGAATGGTGGGTAGCACTGCTTAGCGATGATGCTGCCGAAGCATTCCTTGGTACGCAAGGTTATATCTGGGACACACAGTCGGACATGGCATGGGCCTTAGCCGGCGCTTGTTGCGCGTTACTTTTATTAAGTAACTTTCACAACAAACAACTACAGACATTAAAATCATGAGCGAAAAAACGTTTATCAAGGGTAAAGATTTAGCCCTGGAAGAATCTATCGATTCGATGCTAGAAAAACTAAAAGCATTAAACATCGACATAGAAGAAGCGTCATGGCTAAATCCTGTACCCAATGTTTTCTCGGTTCATATTCGCGACAAAGACTGCGACCTGATGTTTACCAACGGTAAAGGCACGACAAAAAA
>WTCC01000353.1 GCA_013138755.1 Gammaproteobacteria bacterium | reverse complement strand
GGAAAAATACTCCTGCTCCGGGTCATTACTGAGGTTGTCGAATGGCAAGACAGCAATTGAAGGTTTAGTTGAAAAAGAGATTTGATCGTCATCTAGTGTTGTCCTGGCAACATCCTTACTGTCTATTACCCATAACACATAAACAAAAACCAACAATGTGACCATCAATACAGCAGGAATGGTTTTTTTCAACCAGGGTCTGTTCTCCGAGAACTCATCAGAATGAGAAACAGATGTGCCTGCCGGTTCTACATGTGCAATCAGGCGGTAACCTGCCTTTGGAATAGTTTCTATCACGTGCGGATTCTGACGGTCATCGCCAAAGGCCTTGCGTAATTTATTGATTGCATTGGTGAGCGCTTCATCACCCACCACAGTACCCGGCCAGACTTTCTCCATCAGCGCTTCTCTGCTGACAGGCGTACCGGCATTATCGACAAGGCATGACAGCAGCTTAGCCACCCGGGGTTCGAGTTTGATGATTTTTTGACCACATTCAAGGCGGAAAACGCTAGCGTGAAACGTCCATTCCCCGATTTGTATAACACCGGAGTTCATATCTGTAGCCGACTGCGCACTGGTACCCACAAATAAATTTTATTCCTAACCAACAGAAATATAAAGAAGTTTGTAATCCGTTATATATTCAAAAGGATTTCATTTGAATTTATTCAGGTGTTTTTTGGCTTTATATTTAAAACTGTAACTGAACACAGTAGAAACAGAAACCACTGAACAGGAGTTACAGAAATGAACACACAAATACACAATAATTATACAGCCACCGTAAAAACCATTTTAATAGCAAGCCTGCTGACTTTAACGGCGACATCAGCTTTCGCCGACAACCGTTTTTATAACAAGCTTCTGTTTACTCCCAGTGACAGCATGCTGAGAGCCGAGTCCAGGGGACGAATCATGATTTACGATGGTATGGATAACGAAACTGTAGAAAGGGCGATGGATGAACAGTTTAATCGCATCGACAACATGATGTTTACGCGTATCCATCATGTACAGGATAATGGTGAAGAATACGTTGATGATGACGGTTGCGATTAAGCTACTCAACATCCAGATATAATACCGGATAGACGGAACGTAAAGATAAATAATTTATTAACGCCCGCTAATGGTCGATTTTCTCTTTCAGGTAGTTTTCTCCAGGGTCGATTTTGTGGTGAAGCAGACTTTCATTGGATTAGTTGTCCTGCTTAGGCCACAGTAATGTAGAAAGCACGGTTCGATATATTGGCGTCGAACTGGATGATGCACTTGATGTGGCTGAAAATACAGAAATTTAATTTATATAATTAAGCGCCTATTTTCATAATAGGCGCTTTCAATCAGAAGCTCTCAAGCCTGTAATACTGAGCGCCCAGACCTGATCATCATGGCCGTCACCTCTCAAATCAAACCAACCCCGATCATTGGAGAAGTTATGATTCATGGCTGGTGAGATGCTGACTTGCTCAAACCTTCAGTTATCAAACCCGTTATCACAACCATTGAGAAAAAAACTGGTTATTCAACCAATGGGGAAACTAAAACAAAATGACCTGTCTTCTTTACAAAACAGTCTTGAAATCATCTTGGCTAAAAAATAAAAACAAAACCAGGACCTCTATTTACCGCATCCACCAGAAATACCCCAACTCCGAATGCTGATAAGTTATGATGTCATTACGAGCACAGCGAAACACTAATTTTGCTTGGAGCAAAATTGAACGTGCCTTGTGCGACCCGAAGGGTAAATTACAAGGATGTATTACTGAGACACATGAAAAGGATGCCCTGTATTCAAGATTGTCTGTAGCATGGATGCTACAGTCAAGCCTACATGGAGGTATTTACGGCGCATCTTGAATACAGGGTATCCTTTTTACACGTCTTGTTAATAAGTAAGTGCCATTCAGGTTTTAGTGTGTTTTTTATTATTTGAATAATCATTTCTTTGTAAAAGTGGCGTGTATTACTAAGTTCAACTATATTCAATCTATATAAAACCCCCAGGTCATACGAACGTTGAATACACTGCCTTCGTCCACAGACACCGAGCGCACTGTATAACTTGTTAATATGCGTTTTTACGGTTGCCAGGCTGACAGATAATTTCTCTGCAATTTCTCCATTAGACATTCTATCTTCCATCAACTCTAAAACTTGAAGCTGACGTTTAGTGAGATGTAATCGGCTGGTAATTCTGCTTCGGTTAGAATCTAAAGTATCAAGTCGATTGATAGCAGATTTAGCTTCAGGTGGAACATGTACTCGACCACTACAGCACTTTCTAAATGCAAGGATCATTTTATCGGTGGAATAAAACTTGGGAACCACTCCCCTGCCCCCCATTTCCAGTAACATTCTGGAGTGCCTGGAATCGATGACTGCAGAAATTACCACAATAGCCAGGCTGCTGTTAGCGCTTGTCAACTCTTCAAGCTGATACACTTCATCCATTGATTGTGTGTTGATGCCTAAAATCAACAGATCAATAGTGAAATCAGAATTACTTAAAATACTCAGGCCTTTAT
>WTCC01000296.1 GCA_013138755.1 Gammaproteobacteria bacterium | reverse complement strand
GTTAAAGCACTGCATTTTGGTGTCGGTGCAAAACTGTATGCAGGCGACATCAATGGCCCGGACAATACACCAGTAGATATTCAGGGTGGTGCGGTTGCTATCGGCGGGCAGATACGATACGTGTTCCCGGGTAATGCACCTTTGGCAATATTGGGCGAAGCTTTTTTTGCGCCTGAAGTCACCAGTATCTCAGAGTTTGATCGCGTACTGGAATATCGTGTTGCGCTTGAGCTGGAAGTAACACCAAGTGCGCGCGCATATATTGGTTATCGCATGCGTGAGGTTGAGTTCGATCGCGCCGGTAGAACTGTAGATTATGAAGTTGACGACTCGGCCAATATTGGTGTACGTTTTGAGTTTTAAAACTTAGGGTTTGTGTTTAGGTGCACACGGCGCACCCTGCGGCAGGCAATAAGTGAAAAAACTGATTCCTTCCGCAAATGCACGCAAATGAACGCAAATTTTTAGAAAATGGTAAAAACCTTTCTTCGCGTTCATCGCGGCTAAAATTGCTTTTAAAAAATCAAAGGTTTTATTTGCGTTTATTTGCGTGCATTTGCGGAAAAAGAATGTCTTTAAAAAAGTAGAGTGCGCCGTGTGTGCTGCGTAGCAGTACAACAGGGATGCACCATGAATCAGGGTTGCCCTGGATATGCAAGAAATTCATAAACTATTAAAAATCATGGCGGATTTACGTGATCCGGAGAATGGCTGCCCCTGGGATGTGGAGCAGTCATTTGATTCAATTGCGGCATACACCGTGGAAGAGGCCTATGAGGTCGCGGACGCCATTGAACGTAAAAATATGGATGATCTTAAAAACGAACTGGGCGATTTATTGTTCCAGGTCGTGTTCCATGCGCAGATGGCAGCAGAGAATAAGCAGTTTGATTTCGTTGATGTGGTTAATGAAATCAATAACAAACTTGTTCGCCGTCATCCTCATGTTTTTGCTGATGATAAAACCAGAGATGCTACAAAGCTATATAGCGACTGGGAAAAACACAAGAAAAAAGAACGCGCGCAAAAAAGTCTGTCCGCAGAAATGCAGAATGATAAGCAGAATGAAAAACAGCAGACCAGTCACCTGGACGGTATTGCCAGTGCCATGCCGGCCTTGCGTTGGTCAGAAAAACTGCAGAAACGCGCCGCGCATCATGGTTTTGACTGGGAAAACATAACGCCGGTGTTCGATAAACTCAATGAAGAAATCGCTGAGCTGAAAGCGGAAATTGTTCTTAAGGATAATCAGCAAAGAATAACGGATGAAATGGGCGATATCCTGTTCGCCAGTGTCAATCTTTCTCGCCACCTGGGTGTCAATCCAGAGCAGGCATTACGTGATTCCAATCGGAAATTTATATTACGTTTCACTATCGTTGAGCAGTTACTACAGGAAGATGGAAAACAGATGGAAGATTGCAGTGTCGAACAGCTAGAAGAGTACTGGCGACAAGCTAAGAAACTGATTTCTTCCGCAAATAAACGCAAATAAACGCAAATTTTAAAAAAGGTTAAAAACTTTTTTCACGTCTTTTTTGTCTGTAAATTCCTTTACATCATTAATGTTTTTATTTGCGTGCATTTGCGGAAAAAAATACTCAAAAAAGTAGGGTGCGCCGTGCGCATCGAAATACAATCACCAACGGTTAGTTCATGGTGCGCACGGCGCACCCTACAGCTTATAATTTTAAAACGTTTTTATCTGTGTTCATTTGCGTTCATCTGTGGACTATTGTTTTTCGATTTAACACCCTGCAGCTCCCTGCTGAATTGCCGCTAACATAGTGAATTCCGATGGATTTTGGCTACACTCCATGGTAATTGTCAAAAAATCACAGCACCGTAGGGTGCGCCGCGCGCACCAAAAAACAATCACCAACGGTTAGCTCATGGTGCGCACGGCGCACCCTGCAGCTAATAATTTTAAAACGTTTTTTATCTGCGTTTATCTGTGGACTACTGTTCCGTTAATAATTTTAATGTTAATTGATTAAACCTTTGCATTTTTGCTGCCGATAACTCAATTTATATGAAACAAAGACTAAAAAACCGAATAAATATAGGTAATGAAAAGATCGGCATAGGCATGATTGCAGCATCATTGTCCGTCATTGTTTTTACTGTGGGCGTCTTTCTTTATCAGCAAAAAAGTGAAGATATCAACGAGATACAGCGCCAGGGAGTTGGCCTGGTCAGGCTGCTGGGCAGTATGTCAGTTGCTCAGTTAACCGGTGAGGGCAATACGGCTGGCACACTGCGCTTGCTCCAGGAGGCACAGGTGAACCAGCATTTTGCCTTTGCTTCAGTGGTAAATATTGATGGTCTGGCCCTGGCCGAGGTTATAACCCCGGGAATAAGTGTGTCGCCGATGATCATACCCCGTCAGCCCAGTCAGTGGATTGGTGAGCGAGAATATAAGCTGGCATCAGGTACAACAATTAATGAATACTTTGCGCCCATTATGGACAAAGGCGAGCTGAAAGCCTTTATACGGTTGGGTTACCTGGAGCCGGCATATTACATTAATGCCTCCCAGGTGCGCTTGCTGGCTATTCTGGCAATGGCGATTTTTATGTTGACGCCCATATTTTATTTTTTGATCAAAAGGGAAATTAAACCCTTAACCCGCATTGGCAGTCAGCTACAGACATTAATTAAAAAAACTGAATCCGCTGATACTGATGTTAGCTCAAGTAGCAGCACACAGGATTTTA
>WTCC01000303.1 GCA_013138755.1 Gammaproteobacteria bacterium | reverse complement strand
AAAACAGCAGTCTTAATTATTTGCTCGAACAGATGTACGCACTGCAAACAGGCGCAACTTCAAAGCTGTGGGTACTACACCACGTCTTAGGACATCATCACCATTACCTTGATCAAACCAAAGATGAAAGCAGATGGAAAGACAATCAAGGAAAAATCATGGGCAGATTCAGGTATTCAATGGACGTCATGTTAACGGCTTATTACCGCGCTTATCAGGTCGGCAAGAGACACCCTCGACCCCTGAAAGTATTTTTAATAGCGACATCAATCACTGCCCTGGTTGTTACCGGCTTAGTGTGGTACCGGCCGGTACCGGCTTTATTTGTCTTTGTTATCCCGATGATAAGCAGCCTGTTCTTCACTGCGTGGGTAACCTATGCGCATCATGCTGGACTGGATGTGGATAATGACTTTGAGGCATCGTACAATATCATGACACCGATCTACAATACGCTAACGGGGAATCTTGGTTACCACACAGCCCATCACCACAAGCAGGGTCTGCACTGGTCACTACTGCCTGCATTGCATGAAAAAATAAAAGACAAGATTCCTGAGCGTCTCTACAAAACAGACCATCTTGGATCAGGTTTTTTGAAAATCTGATACCGCACATCTTACTCGGTAATTTTCTGACGATTTCTTTTCAAATCGCCCCTTTTATTTTTAGTATTCAGCCTTCTTAATCTGGATGCTTTTGTTGGTCGTGTTTTCTTACGCACTTTTCTCGCTGTCAACGCCTGCGCGATAAATGACTGCAGTCGCAATAAAGCCTGTTCTTTATTTTTTAACTGGCTTCGTGTTTCCTGTGACTTAATAACAAAAACACCATCTCTCGTTACCCGCTGGTCATTTAACGTCAACAGGCGCTGCTTTATCACTTCTGGCAAGCTGGAAGAAATAATATCGAACTTCAGATGAATAGCCGTTGAGACTTTATTTACGTTTTGCCCTCCCGCTCCCTGCGAACGAACGGCTGTCATGCTGATTTCGTTATTTGGTATAAATAGATGTTTCACCCGCATCAAAAATCACTCATAATCGACTAAAATATTTACAAAAAAATACGACACCTATGAAAGCTAACGAAATTAAAAAAGGCATGGTCATCGATCAGGATAACAAAAATATTCTCATCAAAAAGATATTTGTTCAATCTCCGCATTCACGTGGCGGCAGCACACTATATAAAATGACCGGTAGCGACATCGCCAGCGGACAAAAATTTGAACGCAGTTTTAAAGGCGACGAAAATGTTACTCAGGTTGAGGTTTCCCGCCGTGCAGTACAACTACTATTCAGCGACAGTGAAACCTACACTTTTATGGATAGCGAAAATTACGACCAATACACATTGGCGGCAGAAGCTTTAGAAGAGGAAGCCAAATTTCTTTATGACGGACTGGAAGGTCTCAGCGCGCTGGTCAGTGATGAGCAAGTGCTAGGCATAGAGCTACCCACGATAATGACGTTTGAAATAAGTGAATGCGCTCCCGGCATAAAAGGCGGTTCCGCATCCGCACGCACTAAACCAGCAACCTTATCAACCGGTTTAGTCGTACAAGTACCGGAATACCTGACGCCTGGTGAAACGATAAAAGTAAACACAGAAACACGCGAGTTCGTTTCCCGAGCATAATCATGAGCAGCCCAGCAGACACCATCACGCCACTGAGCGCAAACAAACAGCAGCTGGTTATTGAGAAAACGTACGCTTACATCAAACAAGCCGCAGATATATACAAAATAAAAAATGCTGATGTTGATATCACGTTTAATTTAACCGGTAGAGCGGCAGGCATGTATCGGGTCAAGCGTAAAATTTTCTCTCATAAAAGAGAGATTCGTTATAACCCTTTTATCTTTTCAAAGTATTATGCTGATAACTTCAATACGACCATCCCACATGAGGTAGCACATTACATCAGTGATCTCATTTATGGTCTACGAAACATAAAACCGCATGGTATGGAATGGAAAGAAATAATGCAGGCTTTCAGCGCCGATGCCGCAGTCACTGCCGACTACAACCTCAGTGGAATCCCACAGAGGAACAGAACCTTATACACTTATCATTGTGCCTGCAGAGAACACCAGATCGGCGTTATCAGGCACAATAGAATCAAGAATCAGCACAACAAATACATCTGTAATTCTTGCAAACAAGCAATCTATTCCGGACAACCCGCCATTGGCGGTACGTGATAGCGCTATGCGATAAATGGTTACTTACGGCTCTTCACCATAATCGATAGTAATCTCGTCATCTATCCGGATGTCACGCATAGCAAATAATTCAAAACCGATAAACTCCGCATGCGGTTCACGGCTATGATTTATATAACGCAATAAATTTTTACCATCACGCGCCAGCCAGTCATCCTTTCCTTCCTCGACCCACAACACATGTGAACCGTTTTCACTAACGGCAGGACCGTCATACTCACCCATATAATCACCCTGCCGGAATGTACTGCGCGAAAACAATCCATCGCCGTGGATACCTGACTCTTTTTTATAATACAATCGATGTAACTGTTCATCTGACAACATATACGACACCTGCGACTTCAGACATTATGTGTTGGTAAAAAAAGCACCCTCAATTACTTGGTGATGCTGTTTTTTTTAATTCTTCCACCATATGATCTTAGTGTTGATGACCGTGAGGTCCATGAACATGACCGTGTGTAACCTCTTCATCTGATGCCTCCCGAACTTCGATAATTTTCACATCAAAATTCAGGTCAACACCTGCTAACGCATGGTTCCCATCGATAACAACAACATCATCTTTTACTTCTACAACGGTAACCACAACAGCAGCACCATCTGGGCTCTGCGCATGGAATTGAACGCCGGCTTGAATATCTTCATTACCTTCAAACATTTCTTTTGGCACTTCTTGAATACGTTCAGGGTCTTTTACACCGTAACCTTCTTCTGGACTAACCGAAACTGATACTTCATCACCTGCAGCTTTACCCACTAATGCATTTTCCAGTCCAGGAATAATATTCATTGCACCATGCAAATACAGGAAACTACCATCATCTGACTGGTCGATAAGATTACCTTCATTATCTTTAAGCGTGTAGTGGAGGGTTACAACTGAGTTAGGCGCGATTTGCATTACATTATCCAGGTTAATCAAAAAAGGAAGCGAATTTTACCAGAAACGCCAAATAGATAACAAGAACTACAAGCTCCAGAGTTGATTACCGTAATACACCCTGAAAAAAGCGATAACCGTACAGATGATGACGACAATAAACGTAATAGCTGATGCAACTCTATCCATGTTGGCCATTATGAATGATCATAGATAGCTATCACATATCAACAACTTACAACTGACTGCCAATATAGCCCGCTACAATCATTAGAGAAAACATCACTACAATCAGCAATGCAATCACTTTAGCCACATTTAATAATATTTTCTTATCGTCTTCTTGTAACATAAACCATCCTCCACTTGTTTTTAATGGAACAGGCTATCTCGTCACACTGGGAAAACCATTGATATAAATCAAGACTATAGCGTTAAACATCCACGGTCATGTATAGAAAACTTGAAAAATACATTCAAATACAAGAAATATGGTATTTTATCAGCTAAATTTTAAGTATGCCTGTTTCTTGTAATAGTCAAAGAATACTCAATCCATTCCGTGGAGCAATGAATATCATCTCCACTGGTGGAGCTGAAGGCAAAAGATCAGGCATTATTCGTCGAGCAGATGTATTCGCTCTACCTAAAAGTCATCAATCAAAAAACAATCAACGCCGCACGCGTTGAAGCGATGATGCGATCAGATCAAAACCAAAGATAAAACTCTCGAGACTATCGAACACATAGAAACACAGTATTCGCTTATATAAGCAATACCGTGATCAATCTGGCAGACTACATACCGTTACCGAATTTATCATGATGAATTTCTGTGGTTTCACGCATGGATTTCATTGCAACTGCATAACCACGCAAGATACCTAAACACCAGGAAATGCGTTCACGAAAATAACCGTCAGCATCTGCATCGTTATCTTCAACATTATCATTAAGTATTTTTTCTATGTTACGTAAAACCAGCTGTTCCGGGATATAACACAAGCGGTTGTTTTTATAGCTGCTCATACGTAACTCAGCAACGGGATATGCACCACCATCTGCTGAAGAGACGGTAACGATCAACGCAGGTTTATGCCCCAATTCAAAACGATTAAACATTAGGAAGAAATTCTT
>WTCC01000159.1 GCA_013138755.1 Gammaproteobacteria bacterium | reverse complement strand
CGCGACCAATAGACTGCCTGTTTTTTTTCTGCCGTTAATTGTAATGACTCACGATTCATCCACGCCATCATTAAAATTTTACCGCTGCCAGCATCCTGCGCGATTGCTGGAATCAGGCCATCTTTATCAAAACGAATTTCATCTAACCAGTTCATGATCTATTTTTCACAACCGCATCTCGATACCACAGTCCGCCATATACTGCTTTGCTTCCTGTATGGTGTATTCGGCAAAGTGAAAGATACTGGCAGCCAAGACAGCATCCGCCAAACCCTCAGTAACACCCTTCGCTAGATGCTCAAGATTACCCACACCGCCAGAAGCGATAACAGGTACCGTCGTCGCTTCAGAAACCGCCCTCGTCAGCGGCAGATCAAAACCAACTTTAGTGCCGTCTCGATCCATACTGGTTAACAGGATTTCACCCGCACCATACTCGACCATTTTCATCGCCCACTCGATAGCATCAATACCCGTCGGTTTCCTGCCGCCATGAGTGAAAATTTCCCAACGCAGAGGCTCGCCATCAGCGCTGACTTTTTTTGCATCGATGGCAACCACGATGCATTGCGAGCCGACCTTGTCCGATGCTTCACGCACAAACTCCGGATTAAAGACCGCTGCGGTATTAATACCAACTTTATCAGCGCCCGCATTCAACATGCGACGCACATCATCAACTGTGCGAATACCGCCACCTACGGTCAGCGGTATAAACACTTCATTAGCAACTTCTTCTACCACATGCACGATGGTTTCGCGGTTATCAGAACTTGCCGTGATATCCAGAAAGGTAATCTCATCAGCACCTTCCTCATCGTAACGTCGAGCGACATCTACCGGATTACCGGCATCACGGATATCGACAAACTGCACACCTTTAACCACGCGACCATTATCGACATCGAGACAGGGAATTATTCGTTTAGCTAATGACATATTTAAACTTCTAAAAAATACTGTAGTGCTAGTTTTCGTCTAACCAGGTTTGCGCTTCTTTCAGATCGATAGTGCCTTCGTATATTGCACGACCGGTAATCGCACCCATGATACCGTCATCTGCAAACTTGCTTAATTCTTTTAAATCATCCATCGAAGTAATACCGCCTGAAGCGATCACTGGAATATTGATCGCCTGAGCCATCTTAAGCGTCGCCTCGACGTTGACACCTTGCATCATGCCATCACGTGAGATATCGGTATACACGATGGCTTCTACACCATCATCTTCAAATCGCTTAGCCATATCGATGACATCGTGTTTAGATAATTTAGACCAACCTTCTGTCGCAACTTTACCGTTTTTCGCATCCAGACCAACGATGATATGCGTAGGGAATTCAGCACAGACTTCTGCCACAAAATGTGGCTCTTTGACTGCCTGCGTGCCAACGATCAAATAATTCACGCCTGCATCCAGATAAGCTGCAATCGTATTTTCGTCTCGTATGCCACCACCTAGCTGAATCTTTAGATCAGGGTAAGCCGATGCGATATCATGAATCACATCAGCATTGACTGGCTTACCAGCAAAAGCACCATCCAGATCAACGATATGCAAACGTCGCGCACCGGCTTCAACCCACTGCCCCGCCATCGCTACCGGGTCATCAGAAAAAACCGTGGATTCATTCATGTCGCCCTGACGCAGGCGTACACATTCTCCATTTTTTAAATCAATCGCAGGTATCAATAACATATCCGTTCTCTAAAAACTCATTATAAAAATTAAATTAGGTATTTAAACTTTACCGTTCCAAACGCTGAAGTTTTTCAATAGCTGCAGACCATCGTGTGCACTTTTTTCTGGATGAAACTGCACCGCAAAAACATTATCTCTAGCGATCGCAGAAACGAATTCGATTCCGTATTCTGTCGTACCCGCTACCAGCGCCTCATCTTCTGTGTCCACATAATAACTGTGCACAAAATAAAAGCGACTGTTTTCTTTAATATCATTCCACAACGGGTGCGCCTGTTTATGCGACACTTTATTCCAGCCCATATGAGGCACTTTTAATGACTGCATCTGCGCTTCAAGGGCGCCATCAGAAAATGCGCGGACATTGCCTGCATATAAATTCATGCAATCGATACCCTGATTTTCTTCACTGTGCGACATCAATACCTGCATGCCCATGCAGATACCCAAAAATGGTTTTTCATGAGCTGCCTGCAAAACCACTTCGTCCAGCTTTAAATCTTTCAACTGCTGCATGCAATCACGCGCCGCACCCTGCCCCGGGAACACCACACGCTCAGCAGCTGCAATCTCATCGGCATCGGAGCTGACGATAACTCGCACCCCATCCTGAACTACATGCTCCAGCGCTTTCGAGACAGAACGTAAATTACCCATGCCGTAATCAACGACAGCAATTATTGAACTCATATTAAAACCAATTACTCAAATCTCACACCCAGTGAGTGTTTTGTGCGAAGTATATTTTTTGTCAGGGCAAGGCAAAAATAGTCGAAAAAGCGGAGTTTACACGTAGTAAAAGAGCATTTTGAGACTATTTTTAACGCAGGCATGTCGGAAAAGATGTTCGCACAAAGCACTCTACAAACTGCCTTTAGTGCTTGGCATAACACCTTGCATACGTGGGTCGGGTGCTATCGCCATACGGACGGCACGGCCAAACGCTTTGAACATGGTCTCAGCGATATGATGC
>WTCC01000099.1 GCA_013138755.1 Gammaproteobacteria bacterium | reverse complement strand
GATTAGCGTGTGCGTAACGGCCCAATTCTAATGAGCGCATTTCACAATCAAGCCGCATACCGTGGTGAGTAGTAAAAATAACACTGCCACCAGCCTGCTTATGCTCCAGAATCATTGACTCCATTAGCTGCACGCCCTGCACATCCAGTGCGGTCAATGGCTCGTCCAACACCCATAATTTCGCTTTTGCCAGTTCGACAAAGGCCAACAATATCCTGCGGCGCTGGCCCGACGACAATGCTTTACCAGGAACGTCATCGTAACTCTCTAAGCCAACTTTTATCAGAGCACCCTCGATTACCTGATCTGTAACAGATAATGAACGCGTATCCAGCAAAGCACGCACGTTTTCTAACACGGTTAGATCGCCTTTAATGCACGGCAGGTGTCCGATATAAACCATGCTGGCATAAAAATCTTCCCGATTAGCCCGGATAGACTCTCCACACCATAAAACATTACCCGCTTCAGCTTGCCGTAAACCACAGATGATACGCAGCAGGCTGGTTTTGCCACAACCATTGGCGCCCTCGATCTGTAAAACCTCAGATTCATCCAGCGTAAAACTTAAATCGCTGAATAACAGACGATCATCACGCACACATTCTAGAGACTGGATTTCAAGCATTGGCAAAGTATGCCACTTTTAAGCGGCACTTATTGATGTACAAATGCTTATGGCATAAAAAAAGACGGCCTAAGCATCCCGCTCGGGCCATCTCTTTTTTCTTTGACTCAACTATTTTATGTTGAAACAATATTATTTAAGGCTCGCAATGTAGTTAGCCACCGCAACCATGTCTTCGTCTGACATTTTTGCAACGATAGAGCGCATTAACTCTTTGTCATCGTTTGTACGACTACCATTTTTAAACGCCTTCAACTGAGCCAGGGTGTAATCAACATATTGACCACCT
The DNA here is from genome assembly GCA_013138755.1 of Gammaproteobacteria bacterium. Lineage (GTDB taxonomy): Bacteria > Pseudomonadota > Gammaproteobacteria > SZUA-229 > SZUA-229. The sequence continues at coordinate 4,195 of WTCC01000099.1, read as the reverse complement.
AGCTGCGGATAACCGATACCTGCTGTACCTGAACCTTTAGGACCATGGCACGCCTGACAGGCAGGAATACCTGCTTGCATATTGCCGCCTTTATATATTTCACGGCCAGTTGCAATTTTACTTTCATCAAAAGTAGCAGCAGCACTAATACTCTGTGCCTGGAAATATGCGCCGATATCAGCAGCATCTTCGTCAGATAATGACGCCACCATGCCCTTCATCAACTCATTCTTACGCGAACTATCTGCTTTAAAGTCTTTCACTTGTTTAGTGATGTAAGCTTCATTTTGACCCGCTAATTTAGGATAAGTCGCAATGAGACTATTGCCATCAAAACCGTGACAACCACCGCACGCTGCTGATTTAGCTTTACCTGCTACAGCATCACCAGCTAACGCTGAGCCAGCCATTGTTAAACTTGAAACAGCTACTAAGCCGGCTAAAATTAATTTTTTCATTGTTTGAACTCCAAACACACTAAGCCCGATACGGGCGAAAAAGTGGCGAGATTCTACACCACCGACGCCTTTCCTTCAATATCAAGCAAGTATTATCACCCATAGATATCCCCATTATTGTACTCCGATGATGAAAACCGGGCATTCACTGGCGACGCTTTAAAGCCTGCACGTTAAAGTGCATAATGCCACCAATGAGTAATTCACCAGAAAAAACAGCTGTCGATAACCGCTTTTACCGCAAGGCTCACTTCCTTATCAGCGCTGCCAATGCGACTCAATTCCCAGTTGACGGACTCGAAGTCGCCTTTGCAGGTCGTTCTAATGCAGGTAAATCAAGCGCTATTAACACCTTATGCGACAATAAAGGCCTTGCCCGAACCAGTAAAACACCGGGGCGCACACGTCTGGTGAACTTCTTTGAGATCGATGAAGAGCATCGCCTGGTGGATTTACCCGGTTATGGATTCGCCAAAGTTCCTCTTGCCATGAAAAATGAATGGCAAAAGCTCATGACCGACTATCTAAGCGATCAGAAAGTTCTAAACGGCCTGGTCGTCATCATGGATATACGTCACCCGTTAAACGCTACAGACTGGCAGATGCTGCAATGGTGCGACCACTTTAATCTGCCTGCTCACGTACTACTGACCAAGGCCGATAAAATCAAACGTGGCGCACAGCAAAATAGTAAGTTGAAAACACAGAAGCTATTAAAAGAAGCCAATATAAACGCCAGTGTGCAGACTTTTTCTGCCCTGAAAAAAACAGGGCTGGATGAGCTGGTAACAAAGCTCAATAGCTGGCTAAAACTGTAACGAATTATCTTTTTATATAAAAAAGGCCCGACCAAAAGGCCGGGCACAAAAGGTGGAATCGGATTGGGGATGCCGATTCCGAGCGGCTCGCAAAAGGGAGTGAGCGAGCCTACGCCGGGCTACAGCGAATTCACAAAAGGACTTTTAACAAGGAGCAGTTAACAAGTTCTTTATACTGATTAAAGACTATACAAAAGATATGTCAAAGAGCGACGGACGGAAGGTATAAAAATAACGATTAAAACAGATATACGGCAACTAACAGCCAATGGGGACGCATAAAAAATATATAAAAATCAAATAATTGCGACAATTCGCTAACTATAAAAATAATAAGTTACTGCAAGCCTTTATTTGTCGGTCTGGCTTACATTGTTAGGCTAAAAATCACTCGACACTATACATCAGAACCAAAGATTAGTGCGCTTCATCCCAATTGTCACCGACGCCAATATCAACGACCAGAGGCACTTTAAGGCTAGCGGCCTGCTCCATCTCGTTTCGCAATAGGTCAGTCACAGCATCCACATCGCTTTCGAGCACTTCAACGACCAATTCATCATGCACCTGCATGACGACCCTTGCATCCACCTTACTGGCTGCCAATGCTTTATCCACAGAAATCATCGCGCGTTTAATAATGTCTGCTGCTGTACCTTGCATCGGGGCGTTGATTGCGGTGCGCTCTGCATATTGGCGACGCTGACCATTTCTAGAGTTAATTTCCGGCAGATACAGGCGACGGCCGAAAACAGTTTCGACATACCCTCTGTCATGGGCCTGTTCACGAGTCTTATCCATATAGACTTTTACACCCGGGTAGCGCGCAAAATAGACATCGATATACTCCTGCGCTTCATAGCGTCCGATATTGAGTTGTTTTGCCAGACCGAAAGCAGACATGCCATAGATCAGACCGAAATTAATCGCTTTCGCGGCCCGGCGTTGCTCTATTTCAACTTCATCCAGAGGTACACCAAAAACTTCTGCAGCAGTGGCTTTATGGATATCCACACCTTCAGCGAACGCTTTAAGCAAGGTTTTATCTTCTGATAAATGCGCCATGATACGCAGTTCCACTTGTGAGTAATCGGCCGCCAGCATCTTGTAGCCCTGCGGCGCGATGAAGGCTTTTCGGATACGCCGGCCCTCTTCACTGCGAATGGGAATGTTCTGTAAGTTCGGGTCGGTCGAAGACAGTCGACCCGTAGCAGCAACGGTCTGGTTATACGAAGTATGGATGCGTCCCGTTTTCTCATTTACCTGCAACGGCAATTTGTCCGTATAAGTTGATTTCAACTTACTAACGCTACGGTGCTCCAGTAATATTTTTGGCAGGGCATAATCTTCGGCTAATTCCTGCAAGACCTCTTCAGCAGTCGAGTACTGCCCTGTTTTAGTTTTCTTTTTCGCTGGTATTTCCAGCTTTTCAAATAAAATTGCGCCCAGTTGTTTAGGTGAAGCGAGGTTAAACGTCTCTCCTGCCTCATCATAAGCTTGCTGTTCGAGCTCTTTTAGTCGCTCCGCCAACTGCCGGCTTTGCTGCTCTAACATCGCAACATCAATCATCACGCCATTGCGCTCTCTACCCAGCAACACATTAAGCAAGGGTAATTCGATTTCCTTATAGACACTTTTAAGCGATGGCTCCTTATCCAGTGCTTCGCTTAAAGCCTGGTGAATCTGCAGAGTAATATCGGCATCTTCAGCGGCATATGGACCCGCTTCCTCTAAATCGATCTGATTAAAAGTTAACTGCTTAGCGCCCTTGCCCGCGATATCTTCAAAATGAATGGTATTGCGGCCCAGTAAACGCAAAGCCAAGTCATCCATGCCGTGACGTTTAGTTGAGTCTAATACGTACGATTCCAGCATCGAATCTTCAGCTATACCTTTCAATGTTATGTCATGATTTGCCAACACATGTGCGTCATACTTCAAGTTCTGGCCGATTTTCTTTTTGTTTTCATCTTCCAGCAACACTTTTAAACCACCCAGCACATCCTGCTCACTTAGTTGCGGCGGCGCATCCATATAATCATGAGCAAACGGCACATAAGCTGCCTCACCCACTTCAACCGCAAACGACACACCGACCACTCTGGCCTGCATATAATTCAAACTGGTCGTTTCAGTATCAAAAGCGAATTGCTCGGCTTTGTTGAGTTTTTTCAGCCATCGTTCAAATGATTTTTTATCCAGTATCGTTTCATAATTGGTTTTAATTTTTTCGCTTGGTGTCGGCCCTCCAGCCAATCCGCCTACCTGCCCATCTAGCGACTCGCCACCGGCTGAGGATAGATTGGATAGCCAGGTTTTGAATTCCATCTCGGTGTAGATCTGCTGTAACTTATCTGTTTGTACTGGACGCATGGCCAGATCAGATATCGCCAGATCAAGTTCAACATCACATTTGATCGTCGTCAGCTCTCGAGACAACGGTAACTGATCAAGGTTATCGCGCAGGCTTTCACCCACTTTGCCTTTGATCTCATCAGCATGTACAACGAGATTATCCAGCGTTTCATATTGTTTTAACCACTTAGCAGCCGTTTTCGGTCCTACTTTGGGCACACCAGGGATGTTATCAGCGGTATCGCCCATCAGAGCGAGATAGTCGATGATTGCGCTCGGCGGCACATCAAATTTATCGATAACTCCCGCTTCATCTAATATCACGTTATTCATGGTGTTAATCAAGGTCACGTGATCGTTCACTAACTGAGCCAGATCTTTATCACCAGTCGAGATCAAAGTATCGATTTTCTGCGCTGTGGCTTGTTTAGCATAAGTACCGATGACGTCATCTGCTTCAACACCCGGCACCACGATCATGGGGTAACCCAGTGCCTCGACTAGCTCATGTAGCGGCGCTATCTGGCTTCTCAAGTCATCCGGCATCGGTGGTCGATTGGCCTT
>WTCC01000336.1 GCA_013138755.1 Gammaproteobacteria bacterium | reverse complement strand
TGATGGTTTCTATCGAAGAAGTAATGAAAGCTGATGCAACACTTAGTAAATATGTTGCTTAATTGATTTCTTAAAGAAATTGATACAAGAAAGCCCGGCATCTGCAGATGCCGGGCTTTCTTCATTTTATACAGGTAAAATCGGCAAAAATACACTGGCACAAGTGATATTTTCCGATTCTATTCGAAATAGATTTAACATTAGCAATTCCGATTAAACTCAATGAAACTTCAATTGTCTGCAATAAGACCATATCGCTTACTTTTATTACTTCTAAGCATTTTAGTAACTAATGCTGTGTATGCAGACAATAATGATCTAGTTCAGCAGCTACAAGATCAAGCCAGTCAGCAAAGACTATGGCAACAATCAGAATGGATAAACTTACTCCACATGGAAGGCGATGGAGAAACTTCTGATGACTATCACAGTTCTATTCGAGACAAACAATTCTTCCTTGCCGATAATGGTTCTAATAATGCTGAAGCAGAATTACTAGCGACTATAGCCAGCATTTATAATGCTCGATTAAAAGATGATCTAAATCCTCAATGTAAATACATTGCCCGATTCAACTGGTTAAACAAAAATCTGGTTATCGATCCAGATACACTACCTAAGGTTAAATGCGAAAAGTACATAAGCTGGCGTAAAGATATCCAACCAGAACACGTCACCCTTATCTTTCCAACCTACCATCTAAACAGCCCTTCTTCGATGTTTGGTCACACTCTGCTGCGCCTTGACCCTGGCATCGATAAGGGTGAGTCAAAATGGTTATCTGTCGCCATCAATTTTGGCGCAAATACGCCAGATGGCGAAAACTCTCTCTTGTATGCATATAAAGGCCTCGCAGGCGGCTATCCCGGTCTCTTTGTAACTGATTATTATTATAAAAAAATACAGGAATATAATCGCATCGAACACCGCGACATATGGGAGTACCGGCTAAACCTGACACCTGAAGAAACCGAACTGATGGTTACGCATCTGTGGGAATTACAGAACGTCAACTTTGATTATTTTTTCTTTGATGAGAATTGCTCATACAGGCTTCTGGAATTACTCGAAGTCGCACGGCCTGGAACAGAACTAACTGATGAATTTGTCATTACCGCTATTCCTATAGACACGGTTAAAGCGATACAAAAGATTGGCATGATCGAAAGTCTTGAATACCGCCCTGCCCGTGCAACAATTTTATCCTACATGCTGGACCAAATTCCCGAGACGCAGCATAAGATAGCCATCCAGTTATCAGAAGATATCGATACACATAAGAAAACTGAATTCACAAATTTGCCTGAGGATGAGCAGCGTCAACTAATTGAAATAGCCTATAAATATCTGCGCTATCAGCAAGCTGAGGAAGGACGTAATCCGGCAATTGCAAAACGCAGTTTTGAATTACTCAAACTGCGTAATACCTACCCTGAAAGCTCAGCGGCCATCGTACCACCACCAATATCACCCGACAAAGGCCATGGTAGCAAACGTGCAACATTCGCTGCTGGACGACGACTTGATAACTATTATGGTGAATTTGGTTTCAAGATGTCTTTTCATGACCTTGAAGATAACGAACAGGGTTTTTTACAAGGCGCATCGATCAACATAGGTAGTATACAAGTCCGTGCTGAAGAAAATGAAACGCTCAGACTTTACCGACTGGATTTCGTTGATATCTTCTCTCTGGCTCCGCGCACAGACTTTTTTAAGCCCGTAGCATGGCGCGTTTATACTGGATTTGAAAGACAATTTACTAAAGGTGTCGACCAGTTAGGCTACCATGTAACAGGTGGTGGTGGTGGCAACTGGAAATTTCTGGGTGATAACCAGTTTTACGCACTGGCAACAGGAAGACTGGAAATCAATAAACAGTTAGATCATAGCGTTGAACCAGGCATAGGATTCATCACCGGCTTGCTCTCGCACTTTGGTAGCAATACAGCGCGTCTGGAAGTCAGTGGTGAACATTTCACAGGTGACACCTATCGTCTGCGTGCACAGTACACACACAACTTTGTTATCAGCACGAACAACTCATTAAAGTTTTACGCCAAATATGAATGGCAGGAAAACAATACCGAGTTTTCAGATATCAATTTAGGTTATCAGTATTATTTCTAATACATAGTTAAAACTATGCCACTTTGACTGAGGACGAGTAGTTTTAATTAATAACTAAAGTCACATACTCTCGCAGTGCACATGCCCGAGCGCAGCGACAAATACCCTTGGGGTGCAAAAAATCTTAGCTGTCTCTCGTCCCTTGCGTCCTCTGCTAGAACATTAAATATTATACCGCAATCACCTATTCTCTCTGTGATACCTCAATGCCTGCCATACCGTTCTGACATCAACATGTTCGTTACGGATTAATAACGTTATTATAATTTCCTCAATCGCAGCATATAAACAAATGAAGGCTGCAACCCGAAACGGCCAGTCAAGCAAACTGGAGAATAACAATATATAGCTGATGACGGTAACTGCAACCGCAACCTTAACACTCCAGGTATGATAACTGGTAAATGCATGAAATTTGATAACACCGACGAGTGCCGGTAAGGTAAAACTCATCACGATGATAGTGAAATAGACAATCTCACGCTGCAGGATATCTGGCCACAATATCCAGGCACATATTGCAATCGTCGTATAGATTACAAAATCACCCCAACTATCAAGATGCGAACCCATTTTCGTTATCTGATTAAGTGTCCTGGCTAAAAACCCATCCAATACATCCGTAAATTCAGCAAACAAGAATAAGCCGATAAACCAGTATGGTTGTTGTGTAAATGCAAAATAAAATAATCCTGGCGCAAGCAAAATTCTGATAAAGCTAACCAGGTTAGGTAAATTGACTATTTGATCTTTTGTGTGAATCATAATTTATAAACTTAATATTTAATAAGGCCTTTTACGGACACCCCATTTGTAAAGTATATGAGAAAGCAGCAACTCAATAGTGATGAAGATCAAAACAAGCCATATCACCGATAAAATATCAAGATTGAATGTCTGTCGCATCATAAATGCAGGGATAAATGATTCAGGAATCTGGTCAAGTAATGGTGCCATACTACTAGCTGCCATAGACAGTCGACGTTTTATAAAGCTTGAAAACAGATCTCCAATAACGGAATAAACAGCGACCATTAGACCTGTTTCGACAGAACAACCTAATAAAACAGCGACGACAGGTGTAGCAAACAATGAAGAAATAATCCCTCGCCATGTCTTTGAAGGACCAAATATCCGATTGTTATCTGCAAGATCATGATCTAAATCAACAGCATAACTAAAACGATCATTTAACCACTGACGAGTTATTATTGGCGCACCGTTTGCGATTATAATTAGCAATAGGAGTTGTAATAATTCAATTGACATAAGGGCAACTCAATATAATTTATACACCATCAATATACTATTTTTACACAGTGGTTTCGAGAGATAAAAAACAAAATAATTCAGCTAACACATGACTAACAAATCAATCAAAATCCTGACTTACAACATCCATAAAGGTTTCAGCACCAGCAACCTTCGTTTTATCTTGCATGATATAAAAGATTCATTACGCCATGTTGACGCTGATATGGTTTTTCTTCAGGAAATCCAGGGCGAGCGAACCATTTCATACAAGCGTTTTGATGACTGGCCAAATAACAATCAGTTTGAGTTTCTTGCAGATCAGGTGTGGAATCATCACGCCTACGGTAAAAATGCCATCTATAAATCAGGGCATCACGGCAATGCTATCTTAAGCAAATACCCATTCATTCGATGGGAGAACATCGATGTATCCATCATGCGCTCAGCTAGCCGCAGTCTTTTGCATGGCACCATACAGATACCTGATACCGAACAAAAAATTCATGTCATCTGTGTTCATCTAGGTTTGTTTGGACGAGAGAGAGATCGTCAACTTTCCACATTGGCGAAACGTATCAAATCTCACATACCGGCAGATGACCCATTAATCATTGCCGGCGACTTCAATGACTGGCTCGGTCGCGCCGAACGCCACCTACACAATGACCTTGGTGTTAAAGAAGTTTTTAAAAATTCTCGCGGTTCATACGCACGTACGTTTCCCGCTATGCTGCCTATGTTGTCTATGGACCGGATTTACTATCGGGGTTTTGATGTAATCAATTACAAATGCCTACAGGGACAACCGTGGAATCGCTTATCTGACCACACACCCTTACTGGCAGAATTTAAATTAATATAAGTGAATAGTGAATAGTGAATAGTGAATAGTGAATAGTGAATAGTGAATAGTGAATAGTGAATTTTAAAACATTCATTCACATAAAATGTATATTATTTTTAACTA
>WTCC01000260.1 GCA_013138755.1 Gammaproteobacteria bacterium | reverse complement strand
CATCAGGTAACGCCAAATTCTGAAGTGGTATTAATCAATGCAGATGGACAGACGCTTGCCTATAAAGATCAGAAAAAAATTATTGTAAAAGGTGAGGGTTCAGCGAATTCAGATAAAGTACAACTGGCCAATCTAAGACAACTGGGTAGTGGTGTGCTTTCACATCTGAGTACATTTGTTGAGGTAAAAGAACAAGATTTTGATTTTGAGTACAGTGGTCAACGCTGGATTGGCAGTGCTCGTGTGGTGGCAAAAACTGGCGGTGTTGATCTATATGCCTTGATGCTGACACCAGTGGATGAGCTGTTAGTTGATGCGGTTGCCATCCGTGAACAATTGATCTTTATCGCATTAATCGTGTTGTTGATGTTTATCCCTGTCATCTGGTATACCGCACAGAGAATTTCCACACCATTACATGTCTTGTCAAAAGAAGCGGAAGCAATCTCACGATTTGATTTTGATGAAACCAAACAAAAAACTTCCTTTATAAAAGAAGTTGATGAACTTGATTCTGCAATGACTTTGATGAAGTCGACCATTAACAAATTTATTAAGTTAATTAATTCATTGGCAGGTGAGCAGGATCTTGATGCGTTGTTAAAAATCATCACTCAGGAAACGATGTTGGTCAGTAAGTCTGATGCTGCACTCATCTATCTAATGGATGAACAGGATGATCTGTTAAAAGCAGATTTCTTGTGTGATAAAGATAGTCAGCAAGTTACGACGATGACTTTACCTGCATTAAATATCGAGAGTGCGGAATCTATCTTAGATGATAAGAGTAGCAAGAGTCGTGTCATTCAATTAAGTAAAGATAAAGAAAATAATTTAACCCCCATCTTAGATATTCTCGGTGAAGAGAATCTGACCGTGATCGTATTACCGTTAAATAATCGTAATGATGAGATCATCGGATTATTGTGTCTGATAAATAAAAAATCTGTATCCGATGATGTACATAACATCGAATTCATCGAAGCACTGTCAGGGTTTGCGGCGGTGACATTAGAGAGTAGGCAGTTGCTTAACATGCAGGAAGCTCTATTACAGGCTTTTATAAAATTAATAGCGGGTGCCATCGATGCGAAATCGCCATACACGGGTGGGCACTGTACCCGTGTTCCAGAGATTACATTGATGTTGGCTAAAGCTGCCTGTGAGAGCAGAGAAGGGAAGTATAAAGATTTTGGCTTAAGCGATAAACAATGGGAAGAGTTGAGTATCGCAGGCTGGCTACATGACTGCGGTAAAGTCACTACGCCTGAATACGTTGTTGATAAGTCCACCAAACTGGAAACGATTTATGATCGTATCCATGAGGTTAGGATGCGTTTTGAAGTGATAAAGCGTGAAGCCGAGATCGACTGTTGGCAGAAGATAGCTGGTGGCGCTAATAGAGAACAGTCATTGGACGCACTAGCTAAACAAAATAAAGCGCTCGATGATGATTTTGCATTTGTCGCTGAGTGCAATGTTGGCGGTGAGTTTATGGCAGATGAAAAAATAGACAGATTGCAGTCGATAGCCGTAAGAACATGGAAACGAACTCTGGATGATAAATTAGGACTGTCGTGGGAAGAATTAAATCGCAAGAAAAATAAGAATGATTCATTACCTGTCGACGAGATGTTATTGGCAGATAAAGCTGAGCATCTAATACCGCGGCATGAAGTGGACAAGATGCCTGAGGATAATCAGTGGGGGTTTAAGGTGGATATGCCTGAATATAAATACAATCGAGGTGAGCTGTATAATCTTTCAGTGAAGAAAGGTACCTTGAGTGAAGAAGAGCGTTACATGATTAATGGCCATATGATTCAGACCATTATCATGTTGAATAATCTCCCTTTCCCGAAAAGCTTGCGCAACGTACCACTGATTGCCGGAAGTCATCATGAAACCATGGATGGCAAGGGGTATCCAAAACGACTGGTGATGACAGAGCAACCGGAAACAGCACGTATGATGGTGATAGCGGATATCTTTGAAGCGTTAACCGCATCAGATCGGCCGTATAAAAAAGCCAAGACACTCAGTGAGTCATTGCGTATCTTAAGTTTCATGCGAAACGATAAACACATAGATTCCGATCTGTTTGATCTGTTTCTGACCACTGGGGTTTATCTTGAATATGCGAAGAAATATCTTTCAGCAGAGCAGATCGACGAAATAAAGATCGAAGACTATCTGTCTTGAGCATGTTTCGTGTTGGAGTATCACTCATCAGGAAATGCGGTAAGTAATGAAAAAAGATAAAGAGATAAAACACTATTCAACAGCAGAGGAAAGGATCAACATTCTTTCCCATGTATTAGGTTTTGTCTTAAGTATCGTGGCTTTAGTTCTTCTGGTCAGGCATGCGAGCATCAATGGTGATGCCTGGCATGTAGTAAGTTTTAGTGTTTTCGGCGTGAGCTTAATGATCCTATATGCCGCTTCCACTGTTTATCACAGTGCTAGAAATATACAGTTCAGAAGAAAAATGCGGATTGTTGATCATGCGTCTATCTATATTCTCATCGCTGGAACTTATACGCCATTTACTCTGGTAACGCTGAATGGTTTTTCTGGTTGGATGATTTTTGGTATCACCTGGGGTATGGCTGTGGTTGGTATCGTTCTGAAATTATTTTATACCGGAAAATATGATGCTGTTTCCACATTGATGTATGTGTTTATGGGATGGGTTATTGTTTTTGCTATAGAACCATTGATCGATAATTTATCTTCCGATGGTCTGTTCTGGTTAGTGGCGGGAGGCATGGCATATACCACAGGCGCTATCTTATACAGCATTAAAAAAATCAAATTCAATCATGCTATTTTTCACGTATTTGTTTTGGCTGGTAGTTTTTGTCACTTTGTTTCAGTGTACTTTTACATACTACCTGGCGATATTAGCTAAACCTTTAATTGCTTTTCTATGAGCTGCAATCGTGTTGAATTTTAGTATTGGTATGGATTGCTAGCAGCGTATTTTCTTTGCAGATCTTTCAAGATAATATAAATCCACGGCCATAAAATAGTACTGGTAATAGTCGGCATGAAATATAACCAGCTGTCTGGCGCTCGACCTAACATACCGTCAACCCATAATATGAGCAGCTGCTTAATGAACAATAGTGCAAAAATGACGATGGCCTGTTGTAGTAGAGACGCCATGAGTAAGCGTTGATGTTGCAGGTGTATGACATAGATAACCAGTACCATGCCTATCGCATGCTGTCCCATCAGTGTGCCATAACTTACATCTAATAATAAACCGGTGAACCAGGCTGCGGTTATACCTATTTTTGAAGGTGCGGTCATTGCCCAGTAGATTAACACCAGCGTTACCCACTCTGGTCTAAGCTCTACAGCCCAGTCTGGCAACGGCATGATGGCGAGCATAAATGCTACGATCATTGTGATTAAACCTATCCTTAAGGATTTATTCACTGTCATCGCTCTTTGGGTCTGTCTCTGTTTCTTGTTCTAAACTTTCTTCTTCCGCAGTCTGTTTCTCTACGGCTTCATTATTTTCAGTTTCGTTGTTATCAGTATCTTTTTCTTTGATAGTTGTTTCGATCACTTCGGGTACGTTGCGCCAGACGAGCAATACTTCACGGCTTTTATCGAGTTGTGCCAATGGCATCGCTTCGATGGTTGCAAACGGCTCCCCCGCTGTGCGTTCAACTTTGGTTACAGTAGCAACAGGGTAGTTGGGTGGGAATACACCACCTAATCCGGAAGTGATGAGCATGTCGCCAACTTCGATGTCGACATTTTGAGTAAGGTGTCGCAAGTTTAGCTGGTTGATCTTGCCAGTGCCGAAGGCATTGGCTCGTAGACCGGTACGATCTATCTGTACGGGTATCGCATGGCTTGCATCAGTAATCAGCATTGCAGTTGAAGATATTGCGCCTACATGAACGACTTGTCCCATGATTCCCTGAGCATCGATTATGGGCTGGCCCTGACTGACATCGCTGTTGCTACCTTTATTTAGCAGGATTAACTGTCGATAGGGGTCGACGTCAACATTGATGATTTCAGAAATGAGTAATCGTTCTGTTATTTTTGGAGTGGCGCTAAGCAGGCTGCGCAAGCGGGCGTTTTCTTTTTCAATGATGTCGAGCTTTTGTAACTGGACACGGTTTTCTAGATGCCGCGCTTCAAACTCACGATTTTTATCGAGTAATACTTGTTTGGTGCTAAGGACTTCATCTGTCCAGTAATAGAGTCTTATCGGTAGGTCGATGGTGTATTGCAGCGGATAAATAACAGTGGATAGCGTACTGCGAACCATTTCCAGAGATTGCCATCTGTGGTCGATAGTCATCAATGCAATTGACGCGATCACAAAAAGTACCATGCGAAAAGTAGCAGATGAACCACGGATGAATAACGTTTGCATGAGGTTGTATTAAGCTAAACCTTTGTTACTATTGTCGATTTTTGACAGTCAATAGTCTGGTGAACAGTATGTTTTTCACCAGGCATGGTTACTACTCAACGGCGAGGAAATCGCCTCCGTGTTCATCGATGAGTTCGAGAACTCGACCACCGCCACGTGCAACACAGGTGAGAGGGTCTTCTGCTAGAACAACTGGCAGACCTGTTTCTTCCATGATGAGACGATCAAGATCGCGTAGTAATGAGCCGCCGCCAGTTAACACGATACCGCGCTCGGCAACGTCTGCACCAAGTTCTGGTGGTGTTTGTTCAAGTGCGGTTTTTACAGCGCTAACGATACCGTGTAGTGGTTCCTGCAGCGCTTCAAGAATTTCGTTGCTGTTCAGAGA
>WTCC01000305.1 GCA_013138755.1 Gammaproteobacteria bacterium | reverse complement strand
GGTTGGCACCTCTCGCTGTAACTGATGCGCATCGATACGAGCGACCTGTGGCGTCATATCCGCACGCAGACCTAAGGTACGGCCAGATATCTGATCGACCAGCTTAAAAGTCTGCAGATCCAGATCATGACCTGTGCCTGTTAATAATGATTCGATGAAATCGATGGTTGGCGGTATGACCAGCTCATATCCCCATGTTGCATACATATCGAGTAAGAGACGGCGCATAGACTCAAATCTTGCCGCTTGCTCAGGCAATATCTCATCTATACCTTCCGGTAATATCCAGTGTTGTTTCGTTGTCATATTATTGTTATCAAACTAGATTATTGCATCAGGTATAAAATAATTACGCCTGCCATCATACTGGCAAATCCAAGCCCTCTTAAAACCCTATCAGGTAATTGAGCCGCTTGCGACATAGCATCCCGCCAACTCCTGGGGCTTATAAAAGGCAACATACCTTCAATCACAAGCACCAGGGCGAGCGCCGGAATAATGTGTTCCCACATCGATTATTTTTTCTTACCAGAAGGATCTTTAAAGTAACGGAAATAATCTGAATCCGGTTGCAACAGAATCACATCACTAGCTGACGAAAAGTTTTTAGTGTACGCAGTCAAACTACGGGTAAACTTATAAAACTCTTTATCTTTGCTATAGGCTTTGGCATATATTTCAGTTGCTTTAGCATCACCTTCACCACGTGCGATTTCAGAATCACGGTAGGCTTCTGCAATCAGGATACTGCGTTGACGATCTGCATCCGCCTGTATACGTTCTGAGGCCTCATGACCTTTCGAACGGAAATCGCGCGCTTCACGTTCACGTTCTGCACGCATACGTTGATAGACAGAATCACTTACACGATCAGGGTAATCAACTTTTTTAACTCGAACATCGACCACTTCGATACCAAGTGACTTAGCTCGTTCCGACGCCTGCCGAGTCATCAGACTCATTATCTGCTTGCGATCACCAGAAATAATTTCCTGGATAGTGCGCTTACCAAACTCATCACGCAGACCATTATTAATATTTTCATATAATAGACGGCCAGCAGTCAGTTCATCGCCTTGTGTGGTTTTGAAATATTGAACCACATCAGTAATACGCCATTTAACATAAGAATCAACGATTAAGTCTTTCTTTTCCTGAGTAAGGAAACGTTCAGGTCTCTGATCGATAGTTAAAATTCGATTATCAAATTTTCTAACGTTATTGATAAAAGGCACTTTAAAATGGATACCCGGCTCATAATCAGATTCGATAATTTCACCGAATTGAAACAGTATCGCTTCCTGACGTTCATCGACAGTAAACACTGACGCCCACGTTAATAGAGCAACAATTGGCACCATAACTTTTAAACTATTAGCTAACATTATCGTGACCCTCTTGCGCGTAGACCATCTACAACATTACGTTGATTACTTTGACTAACACCACGTCGCTGAATATCTTTCAGGATATCCGCCGACTGCTGCTGACTTGAAGAAATACCTGAACTCTCACGTTCCATTAATTTATCTAATGGTAGATAAAGTAGATTATTACCACCTTCGACATCGACCATTACCTTAGAACTATTACTAAGAACAGATTCCATCATATCGATATATAAACGATCACGTGTAATAGCAGGTGCCTTTTTATACTCTTTCAACAACTGGTTAAAACGAGTTGCTTCACCTTCAGCTCTTGCAATAACCTCGTTTTTATAGGCCTCAGCCTCTTCACGCATACGCGCTGATGCACCACGTGCTTTAGGGATTACCTCGTTACGATAAGCTTCGGCTTCGTTCTTGAAACGTTCTTCATCTTCACGTGCCTGCGTTACATCATCAAATGCATCTTTAACCTGCTCAGGCGGTTTTGCATTTTGGATATTCACTTTAAAGATAATCAAACCTGTTTGATAGCCATTCACTATCTCTTGAATAAGACCTCTGACCTGAATTGCAATCTCGCCACGTCCTTCGGTAATAACGTAATCCATTTTGCTGCGACCAATACTTTGACGTAAGGCACTCTCCGTAACCTGTGATAACGAGATCTCAGGATTTCTAACATTGAAGAGATATTTCTCCGCACTATCGATCTGATATTGCACAGTACCCAGGACGTCAACGATATTTTCATCCTGCGTCAACATAGTTGAATTTATCGGGATGGTATAAACCTTGGCAACATCCACTTTTTCTACTCGCTCAATCGGCGTTGGAAGATGCCAATGCAAACCCTTCTGAGTAGTCTCGACATGCTTGCCAAACCGGAAGACCACACCACGTTCTGCCTCTTCAACTTTATAGAAGCCAGTAGCCATCCAGAACGCTAGTAATATTACGACGACGACTCCTATACCGAAGCCACCACCTGCTGGTAATGCACTACCGCCTTTAGAACCACCACCCTTGCCACCAAACAGGCTGCCAAACTTCTTCTGCAGATTCTTAAAGACTTCGTCAAGATCCGGAGGCCCCTGATTGCCGCGATTACCCTTATTACCCCAAGGGTCCTTGTTACCACTACCGCCTGGTTCGTTCCAGGCCATGTGCTGCTTATTACTGTCTTGCTTTGGCATATTAAATTTCCAAAATTCACTGATTAGTTATGGTGTTTAATCAACACCCACAAACGCGACATTCTACCTGAATATTCCTGCTTTAAAAGCTTTTTACTAAAGAGACATAGAGGAGACAGATAAATCGACTTTCAGACGACAAGCTCTCGGCAAAATCGACAATGATATCTGGATGCCTGATGGTATAAAAATGCTGCAATTAATTACTTCAGCATCGACTCCAATGGTATCTGCTCACGAGACTCAAACTGGCTCAAATCACGACGCGAGATACTGATCTGCAGTAAAAATTGACCTTCGTCATCAATCACCTCTTTACGGATAGCGCCTATCTCAAACAACTTTGCTCGAACACGTGCATCAGCCGGTGACAGGGTCAATTGCCCTTCCACCATCGTTTCCCTGAACATATCGACAAGAGTCTGTTTCAATAATTCGATGCCATCCCTTGTTTCCACAGATAACCAGACACGTCTGACCGCACCGGTATCATCAACATCGATCCTCGGCGCCACACCCGTAAGATCAATTTTGTTCATTACCTGTATACAAGGAACATCGCCCGCATCAATCTGAGCCAACACATCCTCAACTTCTGTAATATTTGCATCGCGATTTTCATCGGCAGAATCGATGACATGTAATAACAATTGTGCTTCAGTTGTTTCCTGCAAGGTTGAACGAAAAGCGTTAACCAGATCATGTGGCAAGTGACGGATAAAACCAACAGTGTCAGCCAGAATAATCGAAACGTCTTTAGCCAGGTCTACCCGTCGTAAGGTAGGATCTAATGTGGCAAAGAGCTGGTCCTGCACATAAACATGATCATCAGACAACACATTGAACAGACTGGATTTGCCAGCATTGGTATAACCGACAATCGATATCGTTGCTATTTCCGCTTTCCGACGAGACTGCCTGCCCTGTTCTCGCTGCTTCCTCACCTTCGCTAAACGCTTATTAATCTGTTTTATGCGAACACTTAATAGACGTCGATCCGTTTCCAGTTGCGTTTCACCTGGACCGCGCAAACCGATGCCACCTTTTTGACGTTCCAGATGAGTCCAGCCGCGAACCAGTCGTGTAGAGAGGTGTTTTAGCTGTGCCAGCTCAACCTGTAATTTACCTTCAAACGAACGTGCTCGTTGCGCAAAGATATCAAGAATTAATCCGGTACGATCGAGGACGCGACATTCGATTACGCCGTCAAGGTTTCTTTCCTGTGAAGCTGCCAGCGCATGATTAAACAACACGATATCCGCATCGTGCTCTTTAACCAGTTCCGCAATTTCTAATGCTTTACCGCTACCGATAAAATATTTTGGATCTGGCCGTTGGCGACTGCTGGTGACTATCGTCAGTATCTCAGCACCAGAGGACAACACTAGCTCTTTAAACTCAGACAAGTTTTCCCGATGAGCTTCGTCATAAACATCCATGTGTGCCAGTATGGCTCGGTTGCCACCTTC
>WTCC01000360.1 GCA_013138755.1 Gammaproteobacteria bacterium | reverse complement strand
TTCACTAAGATAAACGAGGAAGCTGACATGGCAATAATAAGACATGGTCTCGCAATAGGAATCGAAAGAGTTGGCAGTGACTTTTTCCTATCCTTAAAAGCCACCGGAAAGCTTACTCACGAAGATTATAAAAAGATAAACCCAATGATTGATGCTGCACTCGAGGGCATTAAAGACCCTAAGATAAAAGCTTATATCGATGGTTCCGAGCTAGAAGGATGGGAGCTAAGGGCTGCATGGGACGACTTCAAACTGGGTTTAAAACACGGCAGCGAATTCGAAAAAATTGCTATTTTTGGTAATAAAAAATGGCAAGAATACAGCGCCAAAGTGGGCTCATGGTTTATTTCTGGCGAAGTGAAATACTTCGATAACGAGGCAGACGCATTATCCTGGTTACAAAAAAATAGCGAAGAGTAATAACTCTTCGCTATTTTTTAATATCAAACGATCAAGTGACTAGACGGCAGTAAAATACGCTTCATTAATCCACATGTGAACATAGATACTAGCAATATAGCCCAGTGCGATTGCGGGTGTCCATTTAAGGTGCCCGAAGAAAGTATACTTACCTCGTGCCTGCCCCATCAACGCAACACCGGCTGCAGAACCGACAGAAAGTAACGAACCGCCAACACCAGCAGTTAAGGTAACCAACAGCCACTGACCAGTAGACATATCAGGATTCATGGTAAGCACTGCAAACATCACCGGGATATTATCAACGATCGCGGAAAGCACACCAACAGCAATGTTTGCATTGGTTGCTCCCCAGCCGGTATACATCATTTCTGAAGCCAGCCCCAGATAACCAATGAAGCCAAGACCGCCTACGCAGAGAACCACACCATAGAAGAAGAACAGAGTGTCCCACTCAGCTTTTGCTACCGGTGAAAACACATCAAATGCAACGGCTGATCCCAATTGTCCATCATGTTCGGCATTATCGGGTTTACCATGATGATCTTTGTGCGCTGTTTTCTTCAGATAATAACCAAATATCTGCAGATAACTGAGACCCGTTAACATGCCGATGACCGGTGGCAGATGTAAGAAGTTATGGAACGAAACAGCGGTCGCAATCGTTGCGAGGAATAAAAATATGATGCGTTTTGCACCACGCTGCATTGCTACTGTCTCACCTGATGCATCCGGTTTAACGTCCGGCACAGCAAAATGCATGATTGCGGCTGGTACCAGATAGTTAACCGCTGCAGGTACAAATAAGACGAAGAATGTCCAGAACTCAACGATACCTTTCTGCCAGACCATCAGCGTAGTAATGTCACCAAATGGCGAGAACGCACCACCTGCATTAGCAGCAACCACGATGTTGATACAGGCAAGCGTCACGAAGCGACTGTTATCGCCGCCGACTGCCAACACAACCGCACACATTAGTAACGCAGTCGTCAGATTATCTGCAATAGGTGAGATGAAAAATGCCAGTATACCGGTTATCCAGAACAGCGCACGAAAACCAAAACCACTGCGAACCAACCAGGCACGTAAAGCATCAAAAATTCGTCGCTCTTCCATCGAATTGATGTAGGTCATCGCCACGAGCAAGAACAGCATCAGTTCCGCATATTCCAGAAAATTATGTCTTACCGCCGCCTCTGCCGCATGAGTCAGACCATTGCTAGCATAGAACCAGCCGATGATTCCCCAGATAAGGCCAGCACCGAGAATGACCGGTTTTGACTTACGCAGATGAGTAAACTCCTCCGCCATAACAAATAGATAAGCCAGTACAAAAATACCGATAGAGACAAAACCTACCCAGTGATCAGTCAGATCCATGCGCTCTGCAGCAGCACCTGACGCCACCGCCACGCCCGGAAGTGCACTAAGCAGTAATATCGGAATTAGCTTCATCAGTAAGTTTTGAATTTTCATTATTATTTACTCTTAAAATATAATGTTCATCATAGTCATCATGACAATCAGGAATAGTATGGTCATGATACCACCGGCTTTCATAAAGTCAGTCACACGATAACCTGCAGGCCCCATGATCAAAGCATTAACCTGATGTGTTGGAATAAGGAATGAATTCGACGTTGCAAGCGCAACTGTCAACGCGAACACTGCAGGGTTTGCGCCCGCTCCGATAGCAATGTTTACGGCTAGAGGAACCAGCAATACGGTTGCACCAACATTAGACATAACCAGGGTAAAGAATGTTGCCAGTATCGCGATAGCTAACTGGATAACCCAGATATCCATGTGACCAACAACAGATAGAACCTGATCAGCAATCCATTTGGCCGTTCCCGATGTTTCTACCGCAAGTCCCAGGGGAATCAGTGAAGCAAGCAAGAAAACAGTTTTCCAGCTCACCGCTTCATAGGCCTCTTCGATATTCAGGACGCCAGATAATATCATGCCTATTGCCCCGGTTAACAATGCAACAGAAAGGCGGATATCAGTGAACAGTACCATGAACAAAGCGATACCAAAAAAGACCAGTGCCGGTACGATTTTATGAGGTCTTACTTCTTCGGCGTGTGGGTATTCAGTGGTTATTACCACAAAGTCACGATTTTTCTCGATACGCTCCAACGCAGTCCATTCAGTGTGTACAACCAGTGTATCCCCCGATTCTAACGGCATATTACGGATATCATCACCTTCACGTAATGTTTCTCCCTTGCGATGCAAACCGATTAATGCCAGACCATAGGTTTTGCGCATCCAGACATCACGCGCACTTTTCCCGATGAGAGATGAGCCCGGAGGTATAACCACTTCAGCAACGCCTGTGTTGCCTGAAGACAGAGCATCAGAAAACGTAGCTAACTTTTCAAGTTTCTTTACCTTAGATTTTTCTACAAAGCTGTTCAGATCGTTAGGATCTGCAATAACACCGAGGATCATGCCTGCTTCTATCTCAAGGTCACGAGCTAACGCACCTGGACCAATGCGGATGTCGTCACTCGGGCGTTTAGTCGCAATAACACGAACGCGACAAGCATTCTCAATCTCATCAAGTAGCATACCGATGACTGGACTACCATCACTTACGACCACTTCTGAAAGTGAGTAATTTACGCCATAGACATCGTGAAAATACTCCATCGAGTCTGAACCACTGGTGCTGCTTTCACTTTTTGTTTTCGGTAATACAAAACGACCTGCGATAACAAAATATGCGATGCCAGTAATGATTAGCGCTGCACCGACAGGCGTAACAGAAAACAATCCCCAAGTATCCATCTGCGCGTCAGCTGGTAACGCTTTGTTAGATGTAATGATCAGATCATTCAACAAAATTAATGGGCTAGAACCTACCATGGTCATGGTACCACCAAGAATGGCAGTGAAACCCATGGGCATAAGTAAGCGTGATAGAGGGATGCCTGAACGCGCTGAAATACGAGCAACCACCGGCAAGAAAAGTGCAGCAGCACCAACGTTCTGCATAAACGAAGAGATGAAACCAACCGTTGCTGATATAACGGGGATGATGCGAGTTTCTGTGGTACCACCAACGCTCAAGATGAAAGCAGCGACTTTACTCATGATGCCTGTTTTATCCAGGCCTGCACCGATTATCATCACCGCAATAATCGACATGACGGCATTTGAGGCGAAACCATCGAACAGATGTTTGTTATCGACAAGACCTTGTTCCAGCCCCATGTACGGTGCTAACAAACTCGTCAATCCAAGTAATACCATCACCGAAACAGCCGCCACATCAACACTGACAATCTCAAAGGCAAATAAATAGATCGTTAAAACCAGAACAGCAACAACCCAGGCAATTTGAACTGACGGTACGACTGTGGATAAAAAAAGTGCTAGTGCAGCAAAAATTACCGCAGCTATAAGCTGTTTCCTACTAATTATTCCTGGTTTCGTGATTGTTTGTTCTTCATCAGCAAGTTTGTTCATGCTTATACTCTTAATAAATATTAAATATGTTTTTATTTTTGTTATCGATCAGTAATAACGTTATATACCTAGGCCAACCAAGTATTCACTATCAAGCTGCAGATCGTTCTAACACTTCTTCAACCTGTGCCTCATCTTCATGAACGGCTGGCACAAATTCAACAACATTATCTTTCTTCAGTGACTTTGAATAAACATTCAGAAAGCTTATCTTTTCTTTTCTTGATAGAAGATCACCGGCATGCTGACATGC
>WTCC01000087.1 GCA_013138755.1 Gammaproteobacteria bacterium | reverse complement strand
CGTCAAGTCGCGTTTTTGAAGGGTTCGCCACCCGACCTGTCGGAACTGTTGTACCGGCCGAATTCAAAAGACGCACCACGCAAAATG
The DNA here is from genome assembly GCA_013138755.1 of Gammaproteobacteria bacterium. Lineage (GTDB taxonomy): Bacteria > Pseudomonadota > Gammaproteobacteria > SZUA-229 > SZUA-229. The sequence continues at coordinate 4,333 of WTCC01000087.1, read as the reverse complement.
GTGGCGCAGAACCATCACCTGGAGAAACAACTTGATCATGCATTGCTGGCGGGTGCTGAACCAGCCATTGCACATGGGCAGGCGGTTATATTGCATACTGTAGTGTGTAACCGTGACCGTGCCGTGGGTACGCTACTGAGTTCTGAAATCACCCGGCGGCGTGCCGGTGTGCCGCTTGATGATGACAGTGTTCGCATCGAGGCTATCGGCAGTGCAGGGCAAAGTTTAGGTGCGTTTCTGGCCGCGGGTATCACGCTTCGCCTGGAAGGTGAGGCCAACGACTATGTCGGCAAAGGACTGTCGGGTGGCAAACTCATCGTGAAAGTACCTGCAGAGGTAACGTTTGCTGCGGAAGAAAACATGATTGTTGGAAATGTTGTTCTGTACGGAGCAACCAGTGGTCAGGCCTATTTTAATGGACTGGCGGGGGAACGTTTCGCGGTGCGTAACTCCGGGGCGATCGCTGTGGTGGAAGGCATCGGTGATCATGGTTGCGAATACATGACCGGTGGAGTGGTGCTCATTCTCGGCAGTGTCGGTAAGAATTTTGCCGCTGGCATGAGTGGTGGTGAGGCCTATGTCTATGACGAAAATGGTGAGTTCACCCATTACCTCAATCGCGAGTCTGTGCGCATGTTATCGTGTTCGCAGTCACGAGATATTTTGATGATTCGCCGCTTGCTGGAGAATCACGGCCGCTACACGGGCAGCGTGAAGGCACAACGCATACTCGAGGATTGGCCTCGTTGCGCGATGTCATTCATCAAGGTAATACCCAATGCCTATGCGACTGTTGTTGATCAAAACATGGCTGAGGGAAAGGACATTCGACCTTCACCGCCGCCTGCGCCAGCTAACGTTGCGGTGAAGACAGGGGACATGTTATTGGAGTCTGATGATGAGTGAGCGTCATCCAGACGGGTTTCTGAAACACAAACGGCAGCCGATCGGCAACCGCCCGGTGATTGAACGTAGCACCGATTACCGGGAAATTTATCTGCCTAAGTGGGACCAAACACACTTGCAGGCGCAAGGTGAGCGCTGCATGGATTGCGGTGTGCCCACCTGTATGGGCGGATGTCCGATTGGCAACAGCATCCCGGACTGGAACGACCTGATTTACCGTGGTGATTGGCGCGCAGCACTCGAACAATTGCACGCGACCAATAATTTTCCAGAGTTTACCGGTTACACTTGCCCGGCACCTTGTGAACCGGCTTGCGTGCTCGCCTGCAACGACGAGCCGGTTACTATCAAGAGCATCGAGCGCGCCATCGTGGACCGGGGTTGGCAGGAGGGCTGGATCCGGCCGCAGCCGCCGGAAAAACGTTCCGGCTTTCAGGTTGCTATAGTCGGCAGTGGTCCCGCGGGTCTTGCCGCCGCCCAGCAATTGAACCGGGCGGGTCACCGGGTGACCGTCTATGAGCGCGAAAACAGGGCCGGCGGACTGATGACCTACGGCATTCCAGATTTCAAGATAGCCAAGCACCAGGTCGAGCGGCGTATTGAGCAATTGTCAGCCGAGGGGATTGTGTTCGAAACAGGCGTGGAGATCGGTAAGGGCAGGACTCTGGCCGACTTGCGTTTTCAATATGACGCTGTGTGTCTTGCCATCGGTGCACAGAAACCACGCAATGTGCGCGTAATGGGGCGGGATCTTGCGGGTGTCCACTTTGCTATGGACTACCTGGTGCAGGAAAACTGCCGCCAGCATGGAGAAGTGGTGACTTGTCCCATCAGTGCAAAGGGTAAACGGGTTGTGGTACTTGGTGGTGGCGACACCGGTGCCGATTGCGTTGCGACAGCACACCGGCAGGGTGCCCGATATGTGTTACAGATCAATATTAACCCGCAGCTGCCGGATGAACGGACGCCAGCAAATCCCTGGCCCGAGTACAGCCAGACGTATGTTGCAAGTTATGCCATTGAAGAAGGTGGGGAAGAAGTTTACAGCATGGATATTATTGCTTTTGAAGACAATAAGGGTAACGGTCATGTCGACAGCATCGTTGCCGAGCGGGTGGCGTGGCGCTACGATGAAGAGGGAAAGCGAGTGGGCAGACATGTGCTGGAAACGAAACGGGCTATAGCCGCCGACCTGGTGCTGGTGGCCATTGGGTTTCAGGGGCCCCGGAGCGAAACACTGAAAGCCGATGGCCTGGAATTAACAGCTCGCGGTACCATAACAACCAACGCAAACATGATGACCGTTCTGCCGGGTGTGTTCGCCGCCGGTGATGCCCAGATGGGCCCGTCCATCGTGGTCTGGGCCATCGGTGAAGGCCGGGACGTAGCACGACAGATTGATATCTTTCTCAGCGGCGGTTCACGTTTGCCGGCCAGCCTGAGAACGTCCAACCCGTATATCAGTCGGGCCAAACGCCCGTACAGGAAGCAGGTGTAAAGCTGATAGATGCCGATGCATGTGTTAATCAGGCGTTAAAGCTTTTGAGATCTTTAATCGCAATTATGACTAACGGTAAAACGGTAACGGCGATAATTATCGGGCCGTAATAAATTATATTATCACTGTAATCTGCGTTACCGATAAAACGTTCATTAAACACAAGCAATGCATGTGTGATAACGATAACCAGGCCAAGCATTGTGGTCATTGTACTACGTGACAACGGTACGGCTATTGCATAGACAAAATAGGGCAGCATTCCGGCGATCAATACACTTGTCATCAGTTTATATCCGGCCTCAAAAAACGGTACAAATGCGGATATAAAAGATAATGTCAGGCCGATTATGAGGAACAGATAGCCTGGTGTGTTTGCATATGATTGAGCGTGCATAATATCACCTCCTCTCCCAGTAAGCGGCCAGGATGTGGCTGAATTAAGCTACTATTCCGAGTCAAATTTGAGTGATACTGAAATACTACCCCCAAACCGAACGGGAATATCCAGAACAAAAATAGTGAAATATTTATGAGAAGAACTGAGGGTTAAACTATTTTGGTGGCGCGATTTCAGGCAGACTGATCAGTTGTTGATGTACTTTTTTTAAAAGGGTTTTAGTGCTTATCTGTTGGGACATCCTTTCCCTCTTTACATAAATATGTTTTATAAAAAGCCCGTCTTTTGCTTCGATGTTAGTTATAAACTCATCAATGTGTTCCTGTTTAAATTGACTATTAAAGGTATTGAATAGAATAATATTTTTTTTGGCAAAATCATTATTTTTAACAAACTGCCAGACAGGTGGAGCCGGGCTGTACCACCAGATCGGTGAACCGATAAATATTGTATCGTATGCTGATAAATCGATTTTTTCGGGTGTAATTACGGCATGTCTGGTTTGAGCATCTCTTAATGCGTTTAGCCAGCCGCGAAAACCGATCCGGTATTTGTTAGCATTCAAACGGACAAGTTGCGCGTTATAGTGTTTGGCGATTTCCATCGCCATTAATTCGGTGTTGTTTGAGCGGGAAAAGTAAACAACTAATACCTTGCTACCCGGTGTTGTTGCCGGCTCGTAATTTACCATTTCGGCATTACGTTTAAACTGGGCCTTTTCCGTCTCGATAACAAAAATGACAAATACAGCGATGGCTAAAATGGCTAAGCCAAAGATGGTGGCAATTATTTTCATATGTTTTCTAAAACAGTTTATCCAGATGTTTTTCGTAACGTTTAAAGTCAGACTCTATAACAGGGTTTTTTAAAACATCATGACATGAAAAGGTTGTCAATTGTTCCAGTCCAACAAACTGTTGTGCTTTATGAAAGTAAAAAAACACCTCATCCTCGTCTTTGCCTTCAAATATTTCGGCTTTATCGTTAAATGCACCACGTGGTGCATTCCACGTAGTAGAAAGCATGTACTTTTTACCCTTCATTAAGCCACCTGTTCCATAATTCTTTTCAGGTTCTGTTTTTGTTCTTCCATCATCATCAAACAGGATGCCATACCCTGCCATGTAAACTTCATCAATGTATTTTTTGAATCCCCACGGAAGAGAGAACCAATACACTGGTGTTTGGAAAATAATAAAATCTGCCCACATCATTTTTTTAACTTCTTCCTTCGGGTCAAAGATATCATCTATGTGTACCGTTTTTATCGAATAGTCTTTTGCAATCAGATGATTTTCTGCCAGTTTGATAAGGCTCCTGTTTAATTCACCTGGTGATATTTCCCAGTACTGGTGTCCATTAATTAGCAATACATTTTTATTCATGATACCTCTTTCATTTTCTTTTTAAATTATCGATTAATTTTGCTGTGTAGTTATAGTGGCCCCCTTTAATATCATTAGGTCAAATTTCTTCTTCCCACATCTGTTTCTGGTAGTCATTGCACCATGTCACTATTGACTCTGGTA
>WTCC01000275.1 GCA_013138755.1 Gammaproteobacteria bacterium | reverse complement strand
AAAATTCTTTGGGTCTGATTATTTTTATTAATTCACCGCAACCTTGTTTATTTATTGCATCAACAGAGTCCAGGTGAAAGCAAGCCACTGCACATGTGGTCATTAATTTCCCACTTATCGATAATGTAGGTGACTCACTGGCAAGATAACTGACTAAATAATCCATGCCAGGGTTATGCGCTAAAATCAGCAACCTTTTATTGTCACTTGCATATAATGCGATATTATCACATAGCGTTTCTTTATCAGCTAAATACAGTTCCTTATCTACAATAATATTTTCGTCAGCCACAGTGATATTATTTAATAATAAACTAGCCGTTTCTTGTGTACGTTGCGCTGTGGATACAATCATCTTGTCTGGTATCAGATTATTCTGCTCGAGATAGACACCCATATTAGTTGCATCCTGTCTTCCTCTGGCATTTAGCGGCCGGTCTATATCTGCCGTATGGCTGTGCCAGTCTGATTTTGCATGTCGCATTAGTAATAAATCGAACATCTGTATGATTCTAAGTTACGAGGATTGTTGTTACATTATACTTATGAAGTTTTTATTATCACCAAACCAACTTTTGCAACAGGATGTAGTCGGATAATGTAATCTCACCATCAGGTGCACCGGCCGGATAAAGATCCATGTGCGCCCTTTCGAGGTCAGTAGTTTCCTTGATGCCGAGAACAAGTTGTATACCTACCAGTAGATCACCTGTATCAATCACTGCATTAGGTGAACCATAAGGAGCGACGTCACCATCTTCATGGTTAATGGTAAGCGGTATCGGATCGACACCATCAGGATAGGCATCGTTATCTGTATTCTGTGATAATGGATTCATATCCGTGGCTGGGCTATAGGCGAGCGACCCATCAAAGTTCACTTCATCATAGTCACTGACGGTATCGCCGTCAGTGTCATTCATAAATGGATTCGTATTGATGCTGATTTCGAAGGCATCAGTTAGGCCATCATTATCATCATCTTCATCACAGACATCGCCCTGAGTATCATTATCATTATTTAACTGATCACTATTAGCAACAGCTGGGCAATTGTCATCGACATCCGGAATACCATCTTCATCACCATCAGGTGCTACCCAGCTAATACTTTCCATCACATGTGGCTGTGCCATACCGGTGTTAACCCATGCATCTAGTATTTTATCGCCTTCATCAGCAAGGAAAGTTACGCTTTTATTATTAGCCAGATAAAGGAATTCGATATATTCCCAACTGGTTGGCTGATACATCAGTTTTATCTCTGCGCTTGTTGCATTCACTGGCGGATTGAGTTGGAAGTCATCCCAGTAATTAAAAGCACCGCCACTGACTGCACTGCCATACTGCGTTACTGGTACCGGTAAGATATTACGTTTACGCGACTCATCGTAGTCCATTCCGTAGGGAGGTATTCGATTATCTTTAACGACTTTATTGTTGAGTACGAAATGAAAAGTTTCATGATATGTCAGTGGCGTTTGCCCTGCAATATCACCGACGGTGAGAGTAACGGCTCCGGTGATACGATCATAAGCAACGGGGACATCTGTATAACTGGATGAAACAGCGATTAACTTGTTTGCCCATTCTTGTGTAATGGCACCGTGAACCTCATAAACCTTAGAATTTGGATCATTCAGGTCAAGTAACGTTTCAACTGTATCACTGGCATTAACAACATCATCATCATTAATATCAATATTGACAGTCAGCGTGCCGTACTCACCATCTTCTCGCAGGACGTTGTCATCACTATCTTTCCACACGATATTCAGCCACATACGTCGACCTTCCGGATAACCGGAAATCAATTTATGACCAGTAAGATTCACCACTTTCAATATGTTACCGTTAATCGAAAGCGCAGCAGAGTTTTCGAGATTATTTTTAGCACGTTCTATACCGCCGGCTATGCCGTCTTCAATCACAGTATCATTCATACCATCAGTCTCGACTTCGGTTAATCCACCACCGAGCACTAGATCATTATTTCCATCCATGTATTGCATGACTTGTGGTATCCAGTAATTACCGCCCGTGAGATCGTGACTGGGTAGATCATTACGTGTTGGCACACCATTTTTGTTTGCACCGAGACCTACCACTGGTTGCATATGGCATGTCTGGCAACTGAAGTAACGTGCGGTCCCATCTTCATAATCACCGCCATTTCCCGCCAGTGAAGCGGCAGTATAAGCATTCAGGATAGCACCCGCTTTAAGGTCACCCGGTAATGCATCGTAGTCAGACACCAGCGTTTGTGAGAGCAGACCAGCCTTATACTCGCTAAAGGTTCTTTCCACTACACCATATTTGTATGGTGGATTATTAAAGGCGGCTTTTGATTCAATAGGCTGTGGGTTAACGATTGTATCTAACAGACCATTAAAGGTACCCGGTTCAAGTACCTGCTGTGCACCGTTATTCGGTGCCAGATCACCAACCACGGGATTTGAGACATCATGGCACGAGCCACAAAAGTCGACAGAGCGATGAAACTGAGATTCATCCCACTGGTGTTTAGGCACCGCATCAGCGTAAGGACCTAACTTAGCATTGTCGTTGGATATTGATAATTGTGAACTGCCGTAATGGCCCTCAGCGGGAGAGCCACCATCATTAGCAATAAACGGTACATTCTGCACACCGATGTGTTCACTGTTATCAGGATTCGTCATCTTGTGACAGGTATCACAGCTAACGCCCTCAGCAGCATCAGCCTGTGTCAGAGCTGAGCCATCGGTAGGGGTAGAACGGCCGGCAAGCCAACCACCCATAGTATGACAGCGGATACATAGGTCACCAGAACCATCAAAGTCCTGTTCCGCAATAGCTACAGTTGCCCAAAATATAGGGTCACGACCAGCATGCGACATCATGCTGCCGCGCCAGTCATGGGCTATGTTAACGACGGGGTCACTGGACTGATGACAGTTATCACATTTATCAGGTGATTCGAGATTACCAACTTCCCCAGGTTGAGTACCAGGCATCTGTACTTCGATTGGCACTGTTACTGCAGCATGAAGTGCACTACTGAAAAACAGCATGAGAACTATCGCAATCCATACACAAAAATGGCAATATTCGATTAACGAAATATTACTTTTACTTATGCCTAGCCAGCTAAAAAAGACCATTGTTAATTTTCTACTTAAGTTAATCAAGTATTTGTACATGATAACCCTATTGTAAACATTGATAATTATCAAATTTATAACGTAATCAAAAAACTGAGCTCTAAAGATAATTGTTTCTATTTTTGATACTCATCAACGACTAAACTGGATAATAAGTTAAAATTTATTTATGTTATTTAATATAAAAAACATGCTGAATCCTGATGCATACCAGCATCCAACTAAAAATATAGAACTCATCGAAACGCATATTTCCTGGGTACTATTAACAGGTGATTTTGCTTATAAGATAAAAAAACCGGTTAACTATGGTTTTCTTGATTTCTCCACACTGGAAAAACGACACGATTTCTGCAACCGGGAATTAGAACTAAATCGCAGACTGGCACCGAGCATCTACCTTGACGTTGTTCCTATTACAGGAACACACGACAAAGTCATTATCTCAAACAGCGTAACCGATAGCACTAATGTCATTGAATACGCTGTAAAGATGACACAGTTCCCACAATCCGCACAACTCGATCACATGCTGGCAGCAGATAAACTAAATACTAAACACTTCGATGCTATTGCTCATATGGTTGCTGAATTTCATCAGACGATTAAAGTGTCCGATGATTCATTGAGTTATGGAGATAATGATGCAGTCTATCAACCAGTCGAAGAAAACTTTACCCAGATAAACGAAAACCTGGATACTGCGATCTACGCAGACAAACTTAACACTCTCTCCCGATGGTGCAGCAATGAGTTTTTGACGTTAAAAACAATTTTCGAGAAACGAAAAAATGATGGATTCATTCGTGAATGCCATGGTGATATGCATTTACGCAACCTGATCTGGTTAAATGACAAACCGATAGCTTTTGACTGTATAGAGTTCAATCCTAAATTACGTTGGATTGACGTAATCAGTGAAGTAGCTTTTCTTGTTATGGACCTACAAGATCGCAAGCAATATATCCTGGCAAACCATTTTTTAAACACTTATCTTGAACTTACCGGTGACTATGATGGACTATCCATTTTACCCTTCTATCTTTGTTATCGCGCACTGGTTCGTGCCAAAGTAAATACTCTACGCCTGAAACAAAAAAACCTAAGCAGCGAAGAAAGAGAAATAACCACTACTGAATTCGAATCTTATCTTGAACTGGCAGTAACTTATACTCAACAATCAACACCGAAGCTAATAATCATGCGCGGTCTGTCTGCTTCTGGAAAAAGTACAGTGTCTCAGCAGTTAATCGATGTTACCGGTACGATCCGTATTCGTTCAGATGTTGAGCGGAAACGCCTTTTTAAAATTGCTCCGACTAATAACATTTCAGAGAAAGTTGATAATGGCATATATTCATCTGATGCGTCACAACGAACATATAAAAAACTGCTTGAACTTGCATCGATGATAATCAATTCCGGTTACAGCGTTATTGTTGATGCAGCCTTCTTACAACAGGAACAACGTGAACCGTTTCAGAAACTCGCTAAGCAATTAAAGACACCATATATCATTCTAGAAATAACTGCCCCAACTGAGATACTGAGACAACGTATTATGCAGAGAAAGAATGATGTTTCTGATGCTGACCTTGCGGTGCTCGAACACCAGCTATCTAACTGGCAACCACTGCATGAAGGTGAAAAGAAAGCTGTTATTCCTGTAGACACCACAGGACCATTCGATTTACCCTGCCTAATAAAAAAATTAATGAAAAATAATTTAATCCAAGAGAAGCGAAATAACATGAAGACAAAAGTTACAGATGCAGTCGACCATCTAAATAAAATATTACCACTGGCAGAAAGACAGAAAGGACTAGATGCTGAAACAGCCAATGTCTACCAGATGATACTAAAGAGTTATGTGGAACTTGGCCGAACACTAAACAAAGCTGAGATAGCTAAACACGTTACAGATATTGAAGAAGTCATCAATACTTTGCGCTCGAATGACATGGTGGTTTTTGACAGTAACGATGAACCTGTCGGCGCTTATCCATTTACCATGGAACAGCGTGACCATAGGATAAAAATCAATAGCAATACCGTGCACTCCATGTGCGCACTTGATGCACTTGCTATCAGCCCGATGTTTAACATAGAAACACACATCGATTCAAAATGTCATGTGACTGGTGATAGCATCTCGATAGATCAACTCGATCAGGAAGTATTAAACAAACAGGAAAATCAGGAAGTACATTTTGGCATCAACTGGAGCTCGGCAGCGAACAACTGTTGCGCTACTAGTCTATGTACTGAAATGATATTTTTAAAAGATAAGAAAATTGCAGAGTCCTGGTTTGCTGAGGACAAAGAAAACCGAGAAATTTTCGACCTCCGCGACGCTATCGATTTTGCTACACACTTTTTTAAACCACTAGTTAGCTGAATGTAGGAGCGGAATCTTGTTCCGCGATTGGTTGTGTACAAGCGTATTCGCGGAACAAGATTCCGCTCCTACAGAAATATGCTACTCTTGACATGACTTTATCAAGGAGGATAAATCATGACGCATCATCACGGATGTGACCTTAGGAAGGGACGAGTTTCAATTCCGGGACAAATTTACCTGGTCACAACAGTAAGCTATCAACGGCAACCAATATTTAAAAATTTTATAAACGCTCGCTTTCTTATACATTCGCTAAAACACGCAGAACAGTCAAACCAGATAATATCTCTATCATACGTAGTCATGCCTGATCATCTACATTGGTTATTTTCTCTAAACGATTACTGCTCATTACAACAAGTGATTTCAAATGTTAAACGAAGGTCTGCATACCGCATCAATCATAATAATAATCGAACTGGTTCGGCTATATGGCAAGCAGGTTTTCATGACTATGCTTTACGAAAGGAAGACGAAATAAAAGATGTCGCTCGGTATATTGTAGCAAACCCGCTACGTGCTGGATTAGTAAATACGATTGGTGATTACCCGTTTTGGGATGCAATTTGGTTATAATGCTTACTTGTAGGAGCGGAATCTTGTTCCGCGATTGGTTAAATATGGAAACGATCGCGGAACAAGATTCCGCTCCTACAAAAAAAAGCCCGAACATGCCGGGATTTTTTTAAAAAACAATCTAGAAAAATTATTTCATTGAAATTTCTTCTAGTTGCTTCGCTTTAATAATCTGCCCATTAAGACCAGATTCTTTGCCATTTTTGCCGTAAGCAACTGACATCAATGTACTGTGTTAAGTAATAGGGATATTGAACTTAGTGCCGTATTTAGCATTAATTTTATCCTGATAAACTTATACGTTCATCTGACATACAAGACATGGTGTTACGATCATATTCACACCACCATCATAAGCTGCTTCGATAATATCTTTAATCAGTACTTGAGACTTTAGTATCCATAATTTTTTCCTACCCCTAATATAGGCACTTTCTCTATAAAACAGCTGAAAATCGTTACTTGAATCTTATATGTTCGGATAAGTATTATTTATACCTAATAGGTATCACTTATAGCTACAATCTATGTATAAATAGATTTATGAAGAGCCTTCAATTAACCCCCGAAAAATGCCCTTGCGATAGCGGGAAAAGCTACGAACACTGCTGTAAAAACTATCTGAACCAAAAACAATCGGCACCGACTGCAGAAGCCTTAATGCGTTCACGCTATACGGCATTCACCTTGCTAGACGAGGATTACCTGCGCCTCAGCTGGCATCCAGATACTTGTCCAAAGAATATTCGCTTGAATGAAAATACGGTATGGCTAGGGCTAACCATTAAAAAGACAACGGCTGGCAGAGCTAATGACGATACAGGCACCGTCGAATTTATCGCGCGTAACAAAATTAATGGAAAAGCTCAGCGATTACACGAAAACAGTCGCTTTGTAAAAATCGACGATCACTGGCTATACGTTGATGGAGACTTTCACTCAAAATAGTCAATTAAAACCGCTAATTAACGGGATGATCTGACAGATTAGACTAGACTTCTAGTTACGTACCCGCAATACTCTGATTAACTCTTGACTTGTCTGGTTTTGCTTAATAACTAACTCAGTAAATATCGCATTTATATATGAAAGCAAATCTACTTATACTCTTGTCTTCTCTGATCCTGCTTGTCTCATCAAGCATATCAAGCCACCCCACAGATAAAGTTAACTCTGCTGCCATTTTAATCGCAAAAGCCAATACCGATATAAGCACCAATATAACTCAGGGAAGTAACCGAGCCCTTACCGGGTTAAACAGCAACGTAACAAATATCAACAAATCGGAAATAAAGTATTTTTCTGAAGAGGAAGTTAGCCACCTACGAAAACTATTCTTACAAGGCGAAAAGGCAATTAAGAAAAATGATGATCTGAACTATTTTAGACTGTC
>WTCC01000346.1 GCA_013138755.1 Gammaproteobacteria bacterium | reverse complement strand
TTTTTCCTTATGACCACATAGTAATTAACGACAAGAGTAATTATATCGGGTTACCCACAAAGAATTACTTAGGCTATTCATGGGATTAACAAAAAATGAAATAAAAATAATAACGACGCCGATTGTTTTCACACTAATGCAGACTCGCACTTTTCCAGCCGTTAGTACTAGATAGCATTCCGTCTTTATTCCTTAGATGATTAGCCATCCTGGTTATCTCCGTCATCAAATCCTGACGTACCGAACCATCAATTTTTAATTGATTGGCTGCATTTTCTGCACAGAATAACCATTGATCACGCTCCTTATTACCAATACTCAGATGCATATGCTTCTGCCTGAGAAATGGCTGACCAAACTTTTCAACATATAAAGGTGGGCCGCCTAACATGCCGCTTAAGAACATAAACAGGTGTTGGCTGGTATCCGTTAAATCCCTGGGATGCATGCTTCTAATCCTTTCGACAGCGGGGAAATGATCCATGAAGAAATAAAGGTTTTCAACAAAATCACGTAATACTTGCTCGCCACCCAGGCGAGTATAGATAGTTTTAGTTGTATTCATGATGATTTTCAATAGTGATATAGGCACATACATTAGAACGACACTAATTATAAAAAAACACTAATATGAAATCATTGATATATCTCAAAATTCACCATAACGGAAAGAACGATGAGAACCAGCTATGAGGAACATACTGGAGTAAATATCTAGATTATTGCAACCGGCTAAAACTAATCAGCAATGACAGACTGTAGACCTTCGACATCCAAATCATAGTGATTATGCGAGAGTTTCTTCATCAACCCTAATCGCTCGAACTCTGAAATAGCACGACTGGCTGTTTCAGTCGTTAAGCTTAAAATAGAGCCCATATCCTCGCGGTTAAAGATTTCGCACTGCGCCGTGTCTTCGCCTTCGAGCAACCGAAGCAGTAAATTTGCCATCCGTTTTTTTGCTGGCCCTGTCGATAGGTGTGTCAACCAGGCATCTGCTTCAGCAAGCGCCTTCTGCCACTGCGCCATCAAATCTTTATGCAGGACGGGGTTGCTCTGGCTTAATACATGCACCGCCTCGACCGGGTATCGGCACAGCTCAGTGTCACGAAGTGCAACGACATCATGCTCATATTTGTCACCGACCAATATTTCCAGACCCAAAACATCGGTACTATATAACAATCGAACGACGCGTTGAGTGCCATCAGGCAAAGACTGCACAAGCTTCAATAGACCACTGCGAACGGTAAAAAGATAAGCACCCACATCGCCCATATTGTACAAAACCTGACCCTGTTTAAGGGTTAGCTGATCAACAGGTTTATGAAATTGTTTAAAGTCATCCTCTGTCAGCCCATTAAACAAGGCTGAGCTGCGAATAGAGCAATGCAGACAATCAGCATTACCATTCCAAGCCTGATTAATAGAAACTATACTCTTCAAAATAACAATCCGTGAAAAAACATCATGGCTTGATTATACCTTGTTTCTGGAAAAATCAATCATCCAGGTCACCCGTATACATGTCATATTTTTTTATTATATCTCGAGCAGGCTCACCATAACGTCTGATCCATTGCTTTAAGACCATCGAACTAGGCTTAACACCTGAATTGAACTGTTTTTCCAGTCGTTTTAATCCCTCATCAGAGATTCTTTGCTCACGTGAGACACCGGGATCAGACATTACCAGAACCACCAGCCGGAATTTAACTCTTCTTCACAAGTTTTCAGCTGTGCACCATACCTTCTCGCACGTTTATCCACTTTTCCGGCAACTTTAATCAGCCATGGTTTGCTGTTGTATGTTTTACGCTTATAACCACCGTGACCCTCGTGATAAGCAAGATACTGGTTTTTTGCATCCCATTTCGAGATTTTTAATGTATCGTGAGTGTATTTTCCATACCAGCCGATAAAATCGACCGCATCGTCGAAGTCATCGCGATCAGCACCCCAGTTGTCGGTCGATTGCATATACCAGTCCCAGGTATCATCTTTTACCTGCGCGTAACCATACGCAGAAGACTTACGTCCGATAGGAATAATCCATAAAAAGTATTCCATCTCAGTTTCAGCATCGTATTGAAAACGTGATTCTTGATGGATGATAGCCAGTTGTACCTGTATGGGCACACCCCATTTTTCATAACTATTCTTAGAGTCGTCATACCAATCACCTTTCTCTTCAAAAATATCACAGATGTCATCCAGATTTTTTGGTGGAGCGCTTGAGCAAGAAGCTAAAAAAACCACACTGAATAAAATTGACAGATATTTCAAACTAATTATTTTCATATCAACAAGCTAAGAGCTGACCGTTTCTGCTAGTGCGGGCTGCGGCCAAAAGGCATTGAGTACTTTTAATGCGGTCACCACATAGATTGATGCCATCGAAACAAACAGAACACGTAGTACAAAATTTTCTGAGAAGTCGGCACCTTCACCCAGACTGCTGTTAACCAGAATAATCATTGCCACCATCGCCGAAGGTAGATATTTTGCAATCGGCTTACCCGAATTTATTGCGGCACCAAAACCAAGACTCGTAATAAACATAAGTAGAACTAAGAAATAATACTCAGGTACAGCAACCAGAGCCCAAAAGACGAAAAAGGCTACACAACCACCAATCAGCGTCGATTTAATCGAATTCATTCCTGCCTCTTTGCCTTTATCCAGATCCGGAGACAAAGTAAAAATTGCAGCAAACACCATGACCAATATCTGACTCGTCCAGTTGTTAGCTATAAATATAATAACTATCGGAAGTACTACAACCGTACTCTTTAATGCCAATTCAGCTGCTGGCCAGGAGTAGACAGGTTGGTACCCATGCGCATCTTTTACATTCTGGGGCATAGTAGGTCCACCAGGGGCATCAGGAACAATATAATGCGCCACCCACAATAAACAGATCGTCAACCAACTTGAGCCAACCAACCCTGATACAACGCCGATAGCAAGGCCTTCATTCAAACCCGCCAGCATCGGCATAAGCAGCAAGCAAACCAACAACATCAATACCAACCAGAAAGAACCACCACGATTTAGATGATAGTAGGTATGAAATAACGCCAGTGCTAACAGAGGCACATAAATAACCGGAAACGGCAGAATAAATTGAGTAAAGATAAAACCAACACCAAACGCAAACAAGGTATCACGCATATTACGTAATCCCTGTTTTAACGTTAGTTTTGGTAGCGGCAGCGCCAGAAAAACAGCTGATAAAACCGGGAACAAAAAAGACAACGGCCAGGCGATACCGAAAGCCAGTGCTGCTGCGAGCGTTACACCAACGGCATAACGTAAGGCTCGTCTATGTTGTGGGTTGGTTATCTGCAAAGTATTTTAATAAACAAATGACATCCAACTCAAAACACGTATCCATACCCAACCTAGAGAATTGATTAGCCCATTATCTGTCGAATAAAACTGTACATCTGCTTGCCCGCCTAATCGACGCAAGCCACGTGTACTGTCATCGTCAAATGAAATGTAAACGGGGAACCGTTGCGCATCACGCAACCAGCCAGCACTACTCTCTATCGTTTCAAGATCACCGATAGCACCACCTTTTTCATGACTCACTGCAAAACCTTTACTACTCACCTTACCCTTGAAAACCTTACCCGGTGCTGAATCTAAAATAATTTCTACAGGTGTTCCTATTTTTACATTAGCGATACTGTTTTCACGTAGATTCGCTTTTATCCAAACGTTGTCCACTTCGACAAAGGTCATCAAAGGAACACCGACACTAGCAAAATGCCCTTCATCAATTTTCAGGTTAGTGATGCCACCATGAGACGGCGCAAGAATTGTTGTGCGTGACAAATCAATCTGAGCTTTCTTAAGCTTTGCTATCGCGGAACGAATTTTTGGATTTTTATTACCCTTAACACCTAAAGCTTGCTTGGCTTTTTCAAGTTCTGCTTTGGCGCTAACTAATTGCGCATCTGCTTTAATCACCGCAGCCCTAGCCTGATCGCCCTGAGATTTTGAATATATCTGTTTTTCTTCAAGCTCAAAGATTCTTTTACTCTGCGCTTTGAAATGATCCACATTCGCCTGCGCTTCGACGACCTTTGCCTGAGCAGTACTAACAGATGCCGTGCCTGCACCAATATCCTGGCCAGCAAGTTCTAAGTTTGTCTCAGCATTATCTACTGCAAGCTGATAATCAGCGGGATCAATTTTCAATAAGACATCACCACGTTGCACTTCCTGATCTTTTTTAACATTCACATCGATTACACGACCAGATACTTGAGGAACGATCGGTACCACATAGGCCTGCACTCTGGCCTGATCAGTCCATGGAGCTAATCTATCTGCAACCACATACCAGGCAAATACGATAGCAATTACGACTAAAGCAACTCGCGTGATACGTTTTACCGGGTCATGTACTTCTACTACTGCTGTTTCGTTCTCATCTGACATTATCTATCCTATCCACACAAAAAATTTTTAATCATTAAGTAGGGTGGGCATCGCCCACCCTACGTTACTTCTGACATAACTTTTTCCTACATTATTGACTGACGACTTCTTTATTAAGCCATGCCATAAACAATTCATAACCCAGTGCCAGAACTATCGCACCGACAAACAAACCGATAATACCCGACATCATCATACCGCCGATTGCACCCAGCAATATCACCAACATCGGTATCTCCATTCCTCGACCAAGAAATAGTGGTTTCAGGAAAGCATCACTACTGCTCACAACAATACAATAAATAAGAAAAATCACGGCTGGCGTTGTTTCGGCAACAGAGAAGACATAAGCACTGACAAAACCTAAAACGATAATCGGCGGTAATTGTGCGATTGCTGCCACCAATACGATCATCGTCCACAGACCCCAGGCTGGTACATCCATCACGATCATACCAGCTGCTGATAACACAGCTTGTATCATGGCGACGCCTAGCACCCCTTGAGCGACACTACGAATAGTATCTCTTGATAAATTTGCAAAAGCTTCCCCTGATTTATTATTCATCAAGCGAGAAAAAATCTTAATCGTTACCTCATAAGCGCCGGTAGCATTCGCCATCAGAATCCCAGAAATAATAATAGATAATACAAACTGCAAAATCGTACCTGCAGCACCTGCAGCTGCTGAAACGAATGACTTACCTACCTCTTTAACTTCTGTTTCATATTTTTTTAAAGTTGCCTCTAAATTTACTGATGCTTGCGTCCAGAAACTATGTGTTTTTTCACCGATGAGTGGCCATTCTTTTACACTTTCATCAGGAGGTGGGATTTTTAGCGTTCCCGCTTCATGCCGTTCTGTGATATCACTACTGGTTTCAAGTATCGAATCAGAAATCATTACCGTTGGTGTAATCAAACACGCTAGTGCAATCAAGGTATATACAGTAGTCGCCAATTTATTACGACCGCCTAACATATTCTTTAACCTACAAAAGAGCGGATAAACGGCAACGGCAATGATGATGCCCCACATTACAGGCACGATAAAAGGAGTGATAATTTTGAAACACCAGCTTGCCAATAAAAGCAGCAAACCAATCCTGATGACGGCTTCTATGGAATCTTGTGTAAACGTATTTTGACTTGCGACTGCAGAATCACTCATTTCTTCACTCCCTTATTATTATTTGAATACTTTATTGCAGTCTTAATCAAATTACTAGATACACCACGTATTTAGACACATATACAATTTTTAAATCGAATAAAAAAAGGGCTCTATATACAATTTTTTGTATATAGAGCCCTTTTTTACACCACCATAATATTTCAAATGATACACTGAAGCTGTTTTTTACTAAAATTGATAGCGTATACCGATCGCAAAATCCAAACCAAAATCTAAATCGTCATCTCTATTTTTATCATCGTCATTATTGACACGAAGCCTCGGAATCGCTGCAGCGTATACATCCAGGTTTTTAGCAAAATAAAGCTCTGCACCGATAGGTAGACGCGCACCCCAATCACCGTCCCATTCGGCGTAACCACCAGCGCCGACGAACAAATGTAAGTTTTTAATATTAGCCTCATTAAGTGGTTTCTTTATGAAGATGTAATCGACAGCTACGCCATCATCACCGAGAGCACCGTAGAAATTGCCAAGAGTACCTACAACGCTAAAGCCTTGATCAAAACCGAAGCCAAGTCTCATACCACTCAGAGCATTTTTTTCGGTATTTTCTGCCGCATGAGCTGTAGCCACAGACATCAAAGCACAAATGAAGCTCAATGCCACCGTCTTGAATATTCGCATAATATTTACCAGAATAAGAAATTAAGAAAATTTTGTGGCGTAATTATAACGGATGACACTTTGAAACACCCAATTTAATACAAGAGGGTACTGGTCATCAATTTTTCTTGATTTACCACCATAACCACAAGCAAAAACATTGATATTATTCATAATATCTGCAACTCTAGGTATGGTTTTAAGCAATCAGGACATAATAATAATTATGAAGGATATAGTTGCTACATTCACCATCAAGAAAACAACCCTAAATACCATTTGTGCCCTGATTCTTATCAACGTTACTGATTACGCCAGCGCCGTCGATATAAACGGTTACACCCTTTCCGGAGACGAACGTGCCGGCTGGGTCTCTTATGACTACGGTAATCCTAACGGTGACCCTACGATAAATAAAGGGCACAAAGATTCTGAAGGATTTTACGTAATACCAAAACTATCATTACAGACGCCAGGTCATAACGGATTCAACGCGAAGATAACGCTTGCCGGTGCCACGGATTTTGGTATTAACGACGAAGGCAAACAATCAAGAAACTTTGTTTTTGACCCGACTGAAAATGAGTCGTTTGTCATCTTGCAAGAGCTTTATCTTGAGTACGATATAGAAAATCACAATGCATTGATTGGTCGCAATGAAATCATCACTCCGATGATCGATTTCGATGACTGGTACATGCTAGGCAACAGTTTTGAGCTCGTAAGATACACCAATACAATCCTGAATAATCACAGGTTACATATCGGCTACTTTAATAAGATGGCCGGCGTCTGGGATAGCGGCGCAAATGGCACAGAATTTCACACCATGTCTGACGCCAGCTTTGTCCCGCAGATCAATAAAGACGAAGCTGATGGCAAAGGCATCTACTATATCGCCGCTGAATTTGATGGTGAAAATCACCACGGACAGGTATGGGAGTATTACGCTGAAGATCTGTACAACATGCTGTTCGGACAATACAACTTTAAAAATGGCAACAATAAATATAACTACGACTTTGGCTTGCAATTCATCAATTGGTCACAAGTCGGTAAATTAAAAACCAGTGTGACTGAAATCAACTACAGCCTGTATTCGATTAAATACGACGGTAACATGGATAATGGTTTTTCTTTTGCCACCGGTATCTCAAAATACAGCGATGGTCCGGGAACCGGTTCCACTCTGGGCGCATGGGGTGGTTACCCTTATTTCGCTAACGGTATGATATTCCATTTCTTTGAAGCAGGTGATCTGAGAAACGCATCTTCCTATAAGGTTCAGGGTGGATATGACTTATCTAAGTCAGGCGTGAACAATGCGGTTATAAAACTACGTTACACTTTCTTTGATCTTGATCCGACTCACTCCATCTCTTCTGTCGGCATTCCTCAGGATTCAATGGAGATGATTGGCCTGCAGATTAGTTACAACTTTATGAAATCTGGTTATTTTAATGCCACATTTGAACGACACAATATAGAAAAAGAAAATCCGACCGATGCGATACGTTTGATTGGTGGGTATAGATTTTAATCAAGACATTAATTCTGTCATCTCGACCAGCGGGAGAGATCTTTTATTCAGGCTTTAAAGATCTATCACAGTCGTTCGAGATGACGAGATATAAACACAGGAGAGACACTATGCAAAGAATATTTTCAAAATTCACCCTATCAATCTTCAGCTTACTGCTAATATTTTCTTTCAACACAGCTTATGCACTTGATGCCTCAGGCAGTAAGCTCAGCGCAGAAAAC
>WTCC01000365.1 GCA_013138755.1 Gammaproteobacteria bacterium | reverse complement strand
AGGACATGGACATTGGAAGGTTAAAGTTTACACGGATTGGTAATTAATTCTATGGAATAGCTATAGCGCGAGGCTCATCACCAAGCAAGGACCTGGATACCCCAACTTCGGTTGGGGTTTTTTTATGTACAGGAAGTACGGTATGTCGCAAGGAGCCAAGGATGGCGGTGCGACGTTTTCACTCTCACACCCAACTTTATCCAAGACACCCATTGATTACTCAGATTAGTAGCTCTAAACCTTCAGCGGCTGTTTCCGGCCCAGACTGTGTGAAAACTATTTTGTAAAATTGAAAGTGGTAAACGACATCCAATATCCAGTTAATTGCTACCTGTTAGTGGGGATGATTATTGTCTACACGTAAAAATATGCACGTATTTAGGGATAGGGTTTTTAATTTTCAAAATATTTTGAGTTTTCACACAGTCTGGACCAAACTCAGACGGTCAAACTTTTGTGTCACACAATAAAAACGACAGCCATAAAGACTGCCGCTATTATTACAAAACTTGAATAGTGAATTATCGCTTACAAATTCATGGTAATTAGTAAATATGCTAACCCAACAACCACTAAAAAAACTGGAACAGAGTAAATCAGTACACAAAAACCAGGTAAGTCACCACAAGACTTTTGCAACCCACAATTTTCACAGATTTTTTCTTTTATAATTGAAGTTTTTGTCGCTATATTCATAATTTTCTTGAAAGTTTAGTTATTAAAACTGCCGCTTATTACTTTTTAATCAAAAAATTACCCTAGACAAGATATGAATAATACCAATGAAAAATAACAACTCGACAATCCATACAATCATGGTTTCTGGCTGATTATCTTTTTTATTTTCCATTCCTATCACCTCATAAATTTGTTTATGTGGATTCAGGCCTGTTCTATTGAGAACCACTTAATATTGTCACTCAGCATGACCATATATTTATAAGAGTTATAGCCTGAGTACTAACCATAAATAATCTGCGCAGTGAATACTATTATCTTATTCGTTCATTTTCGTTCGTTTTTCAGGGCGGAGAAAAAAACACATATAAATAAATGACTTATACAAGGAGGGTTACAAAAAAACAATGTAGTGTGAACTTGACTACCTGATGCAGTTTCATCCACATACGGTCACTCATGCAATATTACCGTTCCGACTTTATCGACAGACCGCCTTCGGAAGCGGTCGCTTATGGGCAGTCATCAAATTCTGCCACTACCATCGCATTCGGGTACGGCATAAATCTGTACACCTTTATAAGTTGTGCCTGTACCGAGGGTATATCAGGTAGCAACAGAGCCTGTTTCTCACTTGTGGTGGCTTCTGAATTTTTAGCAAGCCATAAAGTATCATCTAGTTTTATTTTCCACATAAAATTATATGCTAGCTTTACGTCTAGCTAAGCAGGCGCATATCACACCGATGATAGATTTGAAATTCATTTCCCCCTTCCCATTTTTGTTAATTTACTAATCGTAATAACGATAAAAACACTAATTAGATAATTAAGAATGCAAGAAATATACCGTATTTAGAAAGTGTAAATATTTCAAAAAGATAACAAAATATTAGTATTTGCTTGTTTTTTAACGTGTAAAGAATCCTGTGCAAAACAAAGGGCAAAGCTGGAATACGTTGGGAATTCTTTACACATTGCTGAACGGCAGCTTAGGGTCGGCAACAGACTCTCAATCAACCCAACACCTTCCCCAAACCCTCAAAATCAAACAACCCACCATCAGCCAAATGCGAAGGAACAACATTCTTTAAACTTCGCATAATCATATCCGTCCGCCCCGGGGTTTCCGCTTCCCACTGGGCAATCATCGCTTTTACCTTTTTACGCTGCATATTTTCCTGAGAACCACATAAGTTACACGGGATAATCGGGTAATTCTTTATCTTCGCGTACGCAGCAATGTCCTGCTCTTTACATAAAGCCAGCGGTCGGATGACCACATGTTTTTGATTATCACTCAATAGTTTTGGCGGCATGGTCTTTAACTGGCCATTAAAAAACATATTAAGAAAGAAAGTTTCAACGATATCATCCTGATGGTGACCTAAGGCTATCTTCGTGATTCTATTTTTTTCGGCAAATGAATACAGGATTCCGCGACGTAAACGAGAACATAGACCACAGGTGGTTTTTCCTTCAGGTATCTTTTCTTTGACAATACTATAAGTGTCTTGCTCGATGACATGGTATTCAACACTTAATTCTTCTAAATAAGCCGGCAATATATGCTCAGGAAAACCAGGCTGTTTCTGATCGAGGTTGACCACGATCAGTTCAAACGATATGGGCGCCTTCTTCTGTAACGCTAACAATAGATCAAGCATGGTGTAACTGTCCTTACCGCCAGACAGGCATACCATCACACGATCACCATCCTCGATCATGTTATATGTGAGTATCGCTTCACCGACATTATGCTTTAGCTCTTTATACAGCTTCTTCTCTGAACGACCTTCGACTGGCACCTCATCCATCGGAGTAATTGTTATCGACGTATTATTCATAGACTGACGACTCACCAGGCGGACGCGTTTGAAAATATCGCAGAGACCATAAGTATTCCACCGGGCATTTTATAATTGCTTGCTCTATCGCTTTATTCATACTTAAACTATCTCTCTCATCATCACCACTGGGTACATTTTTCAACTCCGGCAACAACGTCACTTCGTATCGTCTGCTCTTGGTTTGATAACAGCAGACGCAAGGCAAAACTATTGCATTACAGGATTTCGCCAGCCTGCCTAAAACTGGAACGGTAGCTTTTGGTATACCAAAAAATGGTACAAAAACAGACCGGTCTGCCCCCAGATCCTCATCAGCAAGATACACCAATATTTTACCTGCCCGTGTTTTACGGATCAGCGGCCTCAAACCATCATCACGGGTAAATATCTCCCCGCCATTAGCGCTGCCAAACCGCAATCTACCCTTTGCTATAACCCAATTAAGCACTGGGTTACGTATGGGCTTATATGGACCGACAGAGGTGTAATCCATCGAGATACCAGCAATAGCAAATTCTAAACCGACATTATGCAGCAATAAAATAATAACTCGTTTACCTTGCTGCTCATACTGCTCGATTTTTTCAAATCCGGATTTATGTATCCGCTTCCTAACCGACACAGCTGGCCGCCACCACAGAATACAGTAATGCATCAGGCTACGAAATTGCGCCTGAAAATTCTGCTTTACCATTTCCTCGATTTCGCCACTGCTCTTTTCCGGAAAACATAAACTGAGATTCGTGCTGACGATATTAAATCGCTTCTTATTAGATCGTGCGGCAATATTACCGAGCTGGCTACCCAACCAATCGAGTATCGGTACAGGTAAAAACGACAGCATCATGAAAAACCCTAGCCCTAACCAGGTCAGCCAATAGCGCGGATGCAAGAACAATATGCGAAAGCGATATTTATCTTGATTGGATTGTTCAGTGCTCATCGAACTTACGTGATCTGATATTCACAACAAATATCATTTGCGCCAGAAGGCTGGAGTTAATATCACCAACAGAGTAAATATTTCAAGGCGTCCGAGAAACATCGAAAAGCACAACAGTAATTTATTAAAGTCCGAGAGAGATGCATAATTTGCACTGACCTCACCCAGACCAGGTCCTAAATTATTTATCGTTGCAGCAACCGCTGAAAAAGCAGTAATCTGATCCAGGCCGTTAAACATTAATACCAACATCATCAATGCAAACAATGCCACATAAGCCGCAAAGAAACCCCATACTGCATCGATGATAGAATTTTTTACCGGCGTTTTACCCACCTTTACTGTTACCTGCGCGTTCGGATGTATCAACCGCATGATTTCTCTCTGCCCTTGCTTCAGCAACAACAACACGCGGACAACTTTCATACCACCCCCTGTCGAACCTGCACAACCGCCAACAAAACTGGAAAACAGTAACAGCACTGGAATAAATACTGGCCAGCTCGCGTAGTCTGAAGTAACAAAACCCGAAGTTGTAGCAATAGAGACTGTCTGAAATATTGCTTCTCTGATAGCAGTAGGTAGATCGTGATAAACCGATTGGGTATACAACGTATAGATACTGAGGCCCGATACGATTATTAACAGACTGGCATACAATTTAAATTCTGAGTCTCTGAAATATACCATCAAACTTTTTGAACGCACCACAGAAAAGTGCAGCGCAAAGTTGACTGCACCGAGAAACATGAAAATAATTGCGATGATCTCAATCGCCTGACTATCAAAATAACCGAGACTTGCATCGTGAGTAGAAAAACCACCAATAGCAATCGTGGAAAAACTATGACCCACTGCATCAAACAGGCTCATGCCTGCAAGCCAATATGCAATCGCACAAACTAACGTTAAACCGAAGTAGATATACCAGAGCGCTTTTGCTGTCTCGGCGATACGCGGGGTTAACTTGTTATCTTTTACCGGTCCGGGTGCCTCAGCTTTATACAACTGCATACCGCCGATACCTAGCATCGGCATGACCGCAACAGCTAAAACGATGATACCCATACCACCTAACCACTGCAGCTCCTGGCGATAAAACAAAATACTGTGTGGCAGATTATCCAGACCAACCAGTACGGTAGCGCCCGTAGTAGTCAGGCCTGAGACCGACTCGAACAAAGCATCTACCACACTGATATCAAGATTTTGATAAAGATAAAACGGAATCGCACCAGCGGCACCCAGAACTAACCAAAACATGACGACGACGACAAAACCATCACGCAATCGCAGATCATCTCTTTTATTTCTAACCGGTAGATATAAAATGAAACCAACGCTTAACAGGAACAGATAGCTATAAAAAAACGCAAGGGCTGCGTCCTCCTGATAGAACATATCGATAGCGATGGGTGGTAACAGAGTAAAACTAAACAGCATCAAAAACTGTCCGACAATTCGCTGTATGATGGCTACGTGCATAAAGATTTTTTAAGACCGTTTTAAAAAAACGTCACACCGACCTGAAACAGTTTTTCAACCGCGTTGAATTTATTTTTGTCTAACAAGAAAAGGATAAGATGATCTTCGTTTTCAACGACGACATCATGATGCGCCATTATCACTTCATCACCACGGATAAGCGCACCGATCGTAGTACCTTTCGGCAATTTAATATCCTCGATTGCCTTGCCGACGACTTTCGAGTTAGCGTTATCACCATGCGCTATCGCTTCTATCGCTTCAGCAGCACCTCGACGTAAAGAATGCACAGCAACAACATCACCGCGACGAACATGTGCAAGCAGACCACTGATGGTTATCTGCCGTGGAGAAATGGCGACATCGATAGTTCCCTCACTTTCCATCAGATCGACATACGCATGACGATTAATTATCGACATCACTTTCCTGGCACCCAGACGCTTGGCCAGCATCGATGACAATATATTCGCTTCATCATCATTGGTTAAGGCGCAGAAGACATCCATCTGATCAATGTTTTCTTCCAGCAGTAAATCCTCATCTGCCGTGTCACCGAGTAATACGATAGCCTTATTTAAATCACAGGATAACTCTTCCGCACGCTGCGCATCGCGCTCGATTATTTTTACGTTGTATTTACCTTCGAGAGCCTGTGCTAAACGTTTACCGATGTTGCCACCGCCTGCCAACATGATGCGCTTTATCGGCTTATCCAGCTTTCGTAACTCTGACATCACTGCGCGTATATCTTTTTTCGCTGCGATAAAAAACACTTCGTCGTCAGCTTCGATAACCTGATGACCGTCAGGCACGATACCTTTACCGCGACGAAATATTGCAGCCACACGCGAGTCTACACCCGGTATATGCTTCCTTAGATCAGCGATTTCATGGCCGACCAACGGACCGCCATAGTATGCTTTGACGCCAACGAGACGCGCTCTGCCGCCAGCAAAATCGAGCACCTGTAATGCGCCTGGATATTCGATCAAGCGCTGGATATGCTCAGCGATTAATTGTTCCGGACTGATTAGTACATCGATTGGCAAAGCGCTGTTATTAAACAGTGCTTCATATTTTAGATATTCCTGTGAACGAACCCTGGCTATTTTTGTTGGCGTATGAAACAGACTATGGGCTACCTGGCACGCGACAATATTCGTTTCATCGCTATTTGTAACAGCAACCAGCATATCTGCATCACGGATTCCAGCCTTTTTTAATATATCCGGATGAGAAGCATGACCGACTACTGTCTGTATATCGTAGCGATCACCTAGATCACTCAGCAGAGTCGCATTTGAATCAACAAGAGTAATATCATTTGCTTCTGACGCCAGATTTTCAGCAACACTGCTACCGACCTGACCGGCACCTAAAATTATAATATTCATGAATTATTCCAGGCAAACACCAGCACTAATGACGACGCAGATTTTTCCCCAAAGGCTCTCAGCTTTCATGAACTGAAGTCTACGCTGAAAATTCACATTATTCTGCCGAGATCTTCTTTAATTTACAAAAATAAAATCCATCCGCATCTTGCTCACCAGGCAATAGCTGCCGACCATAATCACAAGACTTACCCCAGTCTGACTCTATTTTAACCTCAACCGCATCTTGCTCAATATTGCGCTCGATAAAATTCGCTATCTGATTTTGGTTCTCGACTTTAAATACTGAACAGGTAACGTACAGAAGTACACCGTCCGGTTTTAGCATCTGCCATGCAGAATATAAAATTTCAGACTGAACTTCCTGCAGCTGTTCTATATCCGATTCTCGTCGCAGAGTTTTAATGTCGGGATGACGTCGGATGACACCGCTGGCAGAGCAAGGCGCATCGATGAGTATGCGATCAAACTGAGCACCATCCCACCAGTTTTTATAATCACAGACATCCGCCACGATCAGTTCTGCTCTGGAGTGCTCACCTGATTCATCTGAAAGTTTAAGTCGTTGCAGGTTCTCAGCGACACGCCGCATCCTTTTCTCGTCCAGCTCTACTGCGACCAGATGCTTTATCGTCTGATATCGTTCGAGCAGATGACATGTCTTACCACCCGGAGCGGCGCAAAGATCCAGCACTCGATGATCGACAGAAACATCGAGCAACTCAGCAGTTAATTGAGCACCGACATCCTGAACCGAAAGTGCTCCTTCGACAAAGCCGGGTAATGTCCGTACATCGACACCATGCGCCAGCTTCAGCGCATGATCGGCCAACGAAGAAATCTCACTTTCCAGTCCCTGTTCTATGAGTAACGTTTTATATCGCGCCGCATCACTTTGTTGCTGATTAACGCGCAACCAGAAAGCTGGCCGCTGATTATTTTCATGCAAGATCTGCTGCCAGTCATCAGGCCAGTCATTTTTTATCTTCGTCAGTATCCAGTCTGGGTGTGAGTATTTAGCCTGGTCATTGTCTAGCGATAAGAGCAACTGTTCCTTTTCTCGGGTAAACCGTCTCAGCACAGCATTGACTAGAGATGCCGCCCATTTTTTACCTGATTTTCTGACTAACTCTACTGCCTCATTGATGATGGCGTAATCAGGCGTGCGACATTCTATCAACTCATACAAAGAGGTCAGCAGGATTAACTGGATATCGATATCTTTCTGCTTTAGCGGTTTAGATAGTAACGATGAAACCAGAAACTCCAGTCGCCAGCGCCAACGTAACACACCATTCACGAGTTCATTGGCAAGACCACGGTCACGGCTATCTTCGAGCTTGTCGATTATCTGTGGCTGCACTACAGACAGAGACTGACCAGCAAGAACTTGCTTTAGAGCTTTCAGGCTTGCCTGTCGAGCCAGACTGACTTTTGTTTTTTTGCCTTTTGACTTTTTCTTCTTAGCGGCAGAGAATTTTTCCACGTTGTTATTTCAACCGTTGACCGAGCAATGAATTAGCGTTTAAAAAATCAGATACTGACATCTTTCGTTTACCTTCCGCCTGCAACTGCACGATACGGAGCACCTGTTCGCCCGTTACCACATCGATTCCTGTATCGGCTGATTCCGCTAAGACCGTGCCGACAGCGATATCAACTGAAGCAGCATCTTGCATGATGACTTCAGCTTGCCACAGACGCAAGTTCGCTGGCTTGTTATTTTTTTCGTAGACACAATAAGCAACAGGCCACGAATTGTATGCCCTTATCGCTCGCTGGATCTCTGTCGCTGATAGCGACCAGTCTATCCTCGCTTCTGCTTTGGTTAATTTTGACGCGTAACAGGTATCCGCCTCATCTTGCACAACTCCGTCGTTCGTTTGCGCGGCTATATCTGGCAGAGCAGATATCAATGTTTCAGCACCCAGTAACATTAATTTATCATGCAGACTGGAGCC
>WTCC01000100.1 GCA_013138755.1 Gammaproteobacteria bacterium | reverse complement strand
AAGTTTTAAAAGATCAATGCCAGATCGAAGGCAAAGAATATCTTGATGAGGCAATTGCTAATAACAAAAGTGTCATCTTATTGACCGGCCATTTCACCACATTAGAAATTGGCGGCCGATTGATAGGTTTCTATGTTGAAAAATATAATGGCGTTTTTAAAAAGGCGCATGATCCATTATTCAATGCAATAATGGTACGTTATCGCTCAATATTTGGTGACGACTTAATCGATAATAAAAATGTTCGAAGTATCATACGCGGCTTAAAAAAAGGCCATGCCACCTGGTTTGCTCCTGATCAGGATTTTAGGCACCAAGAAATTGTGTTCACTCCCTTTCTAGGCGGTATTGCTTCTACACTAACGGCCACAGCCAAACTTGCCAAAATAACTGGCGCAGCAGTTGTTCCGTTTTACCCAGTAAGACTCAAAGGTGGCAAAGGTTTTAAACTTATAGTACTACCCGCTCTAAAGAACTTCCCTTCGGGTGATATCGAAGCAGATAGTGCTCGCGTAAATAAAACGATTGAAGAGATGGTATACGCATGCCCCGAACAGTACCTCTGGTCACATAAACGCTTTAAAACACAACCTGACCGAAACACCAATATCTACCAATAATAGATTTTATGTTGCTCTATCGCTTACTTACTATCATTCTCAGCCCCATCATCTTAGGGCACATCATCTGGTTATCCATAAAAAATAAACAGAGTAAATATTTCTGGCAACGTCTGGGTTTCGGATACTCACATTTACCTGTGAATAGCTTTTGGTTTCACTGCGCTTCTGTTGGTGAGGTAAATACTTTATTGCCATTGTTAAAAAACATTCACCAGAAAAATAAAACCATTAAGTTCATTATTACCACAAACACGATAACTGGCGGAAAAATTGTTACCCAACAACAACTTGACTACCTCTACCACAGCTACCTGCCATTTGACTGGAATCATAGCACCAAACGATTTTTAGCTACGACCAAACCTGCTGCCGCCTATATTATGGAAACAGAAATATGGCCAAACCTATTCACTAACTGCTTTAACAACCACACCCCTGTAACACTTATCAATGCACGCCTATCGAATAAAACAACATCCGCGAATGCCTTGATAAAATCTTTTCTGAGAAGTAGCTTATTAAAAGTAAGCGCCATTTATACACGCTCGGATAAAGACAAACAGTTGTATATAGACCTTGGCGCAAAAAAAGAGCTTGTTAACACCCTCGGCAACCTGAAACTCACAACCATTTTACGCGATGCTCCAAATACCAACACTTTGTTTTCATCAGAAAGAAAATATGTGCTCCTGGCCTCTACACATAAAGATGAAGAATTACAGATCTATAACATCTGGAAAGAACTAAAACGAAAAGAACTACTCATCATCGCCCCTCGCCACCCAGAACGTAGCGCAGCAATCATCAAGCAGATAAACTGCAGTGAAATCTCCATCAGAAGTAGGTCTGACCCCATAACGAATCGAACTCAGGTATACCTTCTCGACACTGTTGGCGAATTAAGAGATTACTTCTTTAATGCACAACTGGTCATTATGGGCGGCTCGTTTTCTCCGATAGGAGGACATAATATATTAGAACCAGCAAGCTTTAACAGTGCAATAATCACTGGTCCCCACATGGAAAACTTTACTGAAGAACTAGAACTAATGCTACGTAATAAAGCAATACTACAGGTCAGTTCAACAAGGAACCTAAAAAAACATATTGAAGATATACTCGACGACGCCGACTACAGAAATACGCTAAAAAATAATACGAAAAAATTATTAAACAACTCTACAAAAATACTGGATGATTACACCAATCATATACTACAAAAAAATTACCTTAGATAATTCTCATCAATGCAAGAGGCTATGGTCTTTTGATAAAATCGCCTCTAAGCTATGCGAACAAAGAAATCAATTCAGGGTTTTGTAAAACTCACATAATTCTTCTGCTTCACGTTCAACCGAAAAATGTTGTAATACACGCTCTCGACCGGCAACACCCATTTGTATTATTTTATTTTTATCGCTAAGCAAACCATCTAACTTGTCTACAACTGCGGCCAGATCATTAACAGGAACAACATAGCCGTCAACCTCTTCTCTAACAACTTCTTTCCAGGCGCCTGCATCAGATGCCAATACCGCCGCACCACTGCTCATTGCCTCTAATACGGTTAGGCCAAAACCCTCATTATCACTCAAGGCGACCACCACTGATAATGCGCTAAAAATACCGGGGATGTCAGAAAAGTCCTGCTCACCAACAAAAACGATGCGATCTGTCAAACCAGCCTGCATCACTTTATCTTTAAGCTGACTAACAAAACTTTCATTACTCGTGGTGATTGGGCCAACTATCACAGCGGTATAATCAGGATATCTTTGTAACACTTCTATACAACCCTCAACAAAAAGGTGTACGCCTTTTTGTTTTCTTACCCGACCTAAAATGGCAATACCATATTTACCTTTCTGACTATTTTCAGGTAACAGATTTAAAGCCTGCCAGGCTTTGCTTTTATCCTCAGCAGGCTGGTATACACCTGTTTCTACGCCATGATAAATAATAGCATCAGCTGGCCGAGCCAGGTAACTCGCTGAAGCTTTACTCATAGCCAATACAGCATCCATTCGCCTTGTAAGCCACAAGGTAAAACCTGAACGATAACGCTGAGCCGCAGAACTGAAAATAATTTTTATCTTAGCTCGAAATAAGTGTTTCAATAATAACGCCTGGATCATTTCATCAACACGACGAGCATGGAAAATACGCCACTTTCCATTTGCCATTGGTTTCCGGCACAGCATAACTGTCTGCCAGAAACTTATCGCCAGCGATGGATCAGACAGATGATGCTTCCCCATTACTCGCAAATTAATTAAATTTTTCTGATGAGACAGAACCTGTAACATAGTAGAGGTAACACCAGAAAAATTTGAATTTGAATTACCTATAATCAATTCAATTTCTTTATTTTTTTTCATATAGTAAGAGTTTTTTCATTCGATGATATCGACTATTACGCATCATCTGTCAATATATATTGTAATCACAAAGTTTCATTGATAACCCCGAACTAAATCAGACCAGCTCTGCTCATCAAAATAGAAATTTCTTTCATTTTTCTTAAACTTATTCAATGATCTTTTCAGTCGAGTCAGATTTGACATTTTCCATGATGCGTCATCCTTCCTGATAGAACTATTATCAAAATCAATCAGGTAAACTTCTCCTTCCTGATCTAACAAAATATTCCTGGCATTGAGGTCAGCGTGGTAGATATTCTTCTGATGAAACAACTTAATGCACGCCCCGATCCTTCCCCATTGCTCTGAGTTTAAATCCTCTTCGCTCAGAACGTCTGACAGTGTTTTAGTATTCTCAATTTTTTGTGTAATAAGATCAGCTTGATAAAAAAACAGACCCTTTTTTACACGAGCAGCAACCGCATTAGGAACGGGCAAATCAAGACTGCGCATCTTCTTCAATAAGTACCACTCTCGGAACGATCGTGTCTTTTCTATATTGAAACCAAAATATCGATCTTTAATCAATGCTGAAACAATACCGCCTCGATAGTAATGCTTCAGCACCATGGTAATATTATTATGAATAAAATAAACGACTCTAGCTCGACCTATCCCCGCATCTGATGACCCAATAGAATCGGTATGCGATCCATTATTCGCGAGATAATCAGCATCAAAAAGTTGTAAATTCATCTCACTAATTAATCGGTCATCATATAAAACATATGAACAACCCATTTTTTTAACTTTGCTGCTATTTTCCAAAGTCACTTCATCTCTTCCCGCTCGAACAATACCGTATGATTTATTAACTGATATAACTAATTGAAATTGCTTTGATTTATTGTTAGTTCAACCATTCCGTCAGATTAAGCCAACTAAGATTTCCAAGTTTAACATTGCACACGATTGTAACAACAATAACGATATATAAATCGAATATCTGTTGGAATATATCAATGATACAAATTGTATATTCTCATAGACCCAGCTAACAGGAGATACGAGCCCCCTTAAAGATCGCGGTTTACTACGATCACCAACTACCAGGACAAGTATAAAAAATTTGGATGAGTACGATTTATTAACTAATACTGTTATTATTCTTAATGGCAACCATGGTTAAAAATCCAATAATTGAAACAAAATCATTAAGAGACAATAGTGATTTCTCGGAATATCAGGTCAGGGGTTCATGAAACAACCATTGGCCAGGAGATTTCACCAGCGAAATAAGATACGCCAAACCTTACGGACAATAAATGAATCAAGAAAAAAAATTAAATATTATCGGATGCATCCCAGCACGTTATGCATCTTCACGACTACCTGGAAAACCTTTAGCTGATATTGCAGGCAAACCGATGATTATCCGTGTTGTAGAAAAGGCAATGTTAGCCTCGACATTATCAGATGTCGTGGTACTAACTGATGACCAGCGTATCTTCGATGCTGTTACCACTGCAGGCTACAACGTCGCCATGACCTCGGATAGTTGTGCTTCTGGTACAGATCGTATCGCAGAATATATGCAACAAACTGGTGCAGATATTTTCGTCAACATACAAGGTGATGAGATAACCCTAGAACCTCAACACATAGATATGCTGGTCAATAAATTCATCGAGCAACCTCATCCACAGATGGGAACTCTATCTCACTGGTGCACAGATAGAGAATCATTAGCCACACCTTCAAATGTAAAAGTTGTTACCTCGACCGATGGCAACGCGCTGTATTTTTCCAGGAACATGATCCCAGTAACACAGAACGGTGATATTGCAGAAAAGGGGAAAATTCATATTGGTCTTTACATATACACGCGTGAAACACTCACAAAACTCATGCAATTAGAGCAGACACCACTCGAAAAGGTTGAAAAACTAGAACAACTGAGAGCACTTGAAAACGGTATTTTAATTAACGTTACAACACTGGATAATTATCAGGG
>WTCC01000222.1 GCA_013138755.1 Gammaproteobacteria bacterium | reverse complement strand
CATTGCTTGATGGTGGTAATGCCGCATGGATCGCAGCACTAGAAGACTTAACAACAGAGGTCAGGCCAGTTACAACAGGAAACTATGAATGCAGGGCTTTAAAAGAAGGAGATAAAGTCGAGCAGTTGTCGAGTCTGGCTCATTGGCTCTTATATCAAATGGCATCACTTACTACGTCCATTTAAATTTGTCACCCTGTGCATAGTTTTCGAGCACTCTTTCAGGAAACCCAGTAAAGACACCATCGACACCCATCTCCTGCATCTTGGCTATATCTTCAGGATGGTCCACGCCGTACACAAAAATTTTCAGTCCCCTGCTGTGTGCATCATCAACGATAAACTGGTTTACAAAATCGATCGAAGGGTGCACCGAATACACATGAAGATCTTCGGCAAATTTTGTACCGTCAACCGGAATACCGTGCAACAAAGCACCAAACTTTACATCTACATGTAAACGCCTCATCTCTAACAGTTCCGGATAATTAAAAGAAGACACTAATAACTTCTCGTTATCCCATCCTTCTCTTATTAGCCTTGTCAGCAGTTCAGCGACAGCTGCTGCAGCATCCATACCTTTGAGCTCTATATTGAGACAGGCCTGTGAATCGATAACATCACACACTTCTTCAAGGGTGGGAATCTGCTGACCATCGCCCGCATCTAACGAACGTAAGTATTCAAATGATCGCTCTCTCAAATAACCAGTACCGTTAGTCGTTCTCTCCAACCGAATATCGTGAAAGACGACCAGATGTCCATCAACATGATGAACATCAATCTCGATGCAAGGTGCACCTAACTCGAGTGCCTTGCGAACTGAACTCAAGGTATTTTCTGGCGCGTGACCCATGGCACCACGATGGCTTATGCACAGTAAATCAGGTTTTTGCATAGAGTATTACCACTCACTGGCATAAGTTTAGTAACAAACAGATCGGATACATCCCGCGCTAAACACTTCTTTTCAAATAGTTCAGGATGCTTTCGTTCACATCTTGTGACTTATTGACGATATCATATATCAAATTAAACAATGGAAAGTCTTCGATGTCGATTAACTGAAATTTACTGATCATCGCAAGCGTATGAATGCCTTCCCCTTCAATATTATCAAGCTCTCCTCGTGCAAGCATTCGACCCAGCTCGTGATGATGCGAATCCTCACTAGTGGCAGTGGTAACAAGATCACCTAACCCTGCCAGGTGATAAGGGCTACCTGTTCGCCCTCCCATATCACGCACGATCACATCAAGTTCTCGCAGTGCTACAACCATGAGATAACCGCGCATGTTATCGCCCAACTGTAATTCGTCTGCCATACCAAACATCAACGCATAAACATTTTTTAGTATCACCGACCAACTGATACCTGTTATATCTGAAGTGTGTTCGACATAAAGATGTGTACCACCAAATATCGTACACACCCTGTTATACATATCCTCATCATCACAACCTAACTGTGCGAAGGCATAACGACCGGCGCGGATCTCCTCAGAGATCATCGGACCATACAGCAGCGCATAGGATTGATGCGTTGAGAATACATCATGAAAGATCTGTGCAGCGGTTTGACCTGCCTCATCCAGACCCTTGGCAATACTGATACAGAGGCAGGTATTCTTTAGCAGTGGGGAAAGTATACTTGCGATCTCCCGATGAGGATTCACCGGTAGACAAAACAGAACGACATCCATCTCAGACGCCACATCCTCAAGCACGACAGACTGAAAATTATTTACAGGATACTTGTCCCAGATATACAGTTGCTGCCGTTCATCCAGCAGGTATTCCATGGCATGACCCATTTCACCGTAACCCAATATTAATACCTTCGACTGCCCGGACATAAGCCATACCTTGTTAAGAAAGTCACCGCATCATCAGCACCTGGATTAAATTGAATCTTTTAATCGCAATACGCTTCTTTAAATAACTCCATACTGTGATATATCTCAATTAATTAAAAGGGTTAAAACCACTTAAACTGTTAATTGGTTTCCATTGACGAATTAACAATCTCATCATATACCTGCTGCGACAGATACTGCGGTTGGTAAATCACTCCCTGCTTTTCCAGATTACTGGTGAATGATCGTAAATGATTACGCGAACCTTTTAGCAGACTATCATAGACAAGAGCGATATCCTGATTATCCACATAGTTATCGATCTGCACCTGTATATCAATTATGTCTATCTCTTCGATCGCCGCACCTACCAGCAGTGCATCAATCAATGACGCTGAGCCTTGGGCTATCAGAGTGTCATACAGGTCTTGTAATGTAACATCAGTAAATACACCGATAACATTATCACCAACCGGGTCAGTAAGACTGTATCTTTCGAGTAGCTCTAACACGGCATCAGTGTGCGTCTGTTCACTACCTGAAATATTATAAAATATACCTGAGTCCCAAATCTCGAACATCGTTATATATGTATCGCGAGCCAGTTTTTCTTCTTCTCTCATAAATTTCAGACCAGCAATTTCGTTATCACTGAGATCTTCCATAGGCAAAGCAGATAATGCGTCAATTAATTTATTTTCATCAAACAAAGTCGATCCATCTGAACTCGTTGTTGTTACGTTTGCTGCCCCACCTATATCTTCATTGCTACTATCTTCACTACTACAACCAGTAGTGAGCGATGTAAAAATAAAGAAAAACGTCACTGCCACAGTAATATATAATTTTTTCATAAAGCACCAATATGTTAATTAATATTAGAAAATACTAATATATTGAAGAGTAATTAGAAATGACAAATATCAATGATTCACAAATAAAAAATATGATTAATATCAAACACTTCCTGACACATTAAGGCATAATGGCAACATTGATTTCTGTCGCCATCAACCAACAGCACAAACAGACCATGAAAAAAATCTTGCAGAACTTTATCGTCTTACCACTCATCTTAATAACAGCTATTGTCATCGTCGTTACTCTGGTGAAAATAAAAGATCCAATCGAACATCTTGATGCTGGTTACCCTGTAAAGGCAGTCGAAATCATCACTGCCAGTAAAATTCCTTTCCGTGCCAGAGCTATGGCATTTGGCAATGTTGAACCTGCCGTCACTCTTAATACCAAATCCGAGGTGAGCGGCAAGATTAGTTTTATGCACGCTGATCTTAAAAAAGGCGCGAGTCTGCCAAAAGGTACTGTCGTACTACGTATCGAACCAACCACCTTTGAATTTTCTTTAACCGAGAGTCAGGCTGCACTGACCAGTAGCCAGTCAACACTTGCGCAATTAAAGGTGGAAGAAAAAAGTGCTAAAGATGCACTGTCTATCGTGCAGAAAAATTTAAATGTAGAACTCAAAGAGCTTGAACGTACCGAAGAACTCAGAAAAAAAGGAATCATCTCACAATCCGCACTCGATAAAGAAAATCAGAAAGTCTTGTCTCTACGGCAACAACTCCAGGATATCGAAGGCAAGATAGCTAGTTTTGACAGCCGAAGAAATGCCATCAAGGCACTGATAAAACAATCTGAAAGCCAGGTAGATAAAAGTCAGGATACCCTGGGAAGAACAGAAGTTTACCTACCTTTCGACGCCCGCATCGGAACCGTTTCTGTAGAAAAAGGCGAGTATGTACAGGCAGGGAGCATGCTGTTTGAAGCACTGGGTATACAGGCAGTAGAAATTAACGCACAGATTTCCACTAAACAGTTTCGGCCTCTGGTTACCGGATTACGCTTCATCAAAGAGGATACCGTAGACCTGCAGAATCCTATGATTTTACAGGCAGCGTTATCGAGCATGCGACTAGAGGCACGTGTTCGATTAGTCGGAGACGCCAGCCATCTGACCACCTGGGAAGGAACGCTCATCAGATTAAGCGAATCAGTGGACCCTATCCGTGACACCATAGGGTTAGTGGTCGCTGTGGATAAACCCTACGAAGGGATCATCCCCGGCAAACGTCCGCCGTTATTAAAAGGCATGTACACCTCGGTGGAATTTTTTTCACCTGCAAAACCGACACTGGTTCTACCTCGTAAAGCGGTACATCAAGGGCGTGTATATATCGCCACAGACAAAAACACCCTGGCCATTCGAGCCGTAAATATATTATTTACTCAGGGCGACATGGTCGTACTTTCTGAATCTGAAGAAACAGGGATACAGATCGGCGAAAGAATCATTATCAGTGATGTTGTTCCTGTGATGGAAGGCATGCCATTAAAGGTTATCGTCGCAACAGAATATGAAAAACGGCTAAGGCGAGCTGCCATGGGTGAGCAAACAATGGACGACTCGCATACAGACGGTACGAGCAGTCACTGATGATTCGTTACTTTACGGAGCACCCGACTGCCGGCAATATTCTAATGATGGCAATTATTGCTATCGGTTTATTTTCGTTAACGAATTTAAATAAAGAATCTTTTCCGCTACTCGACCCAAGCAAAATAAAAGTTACCATGGCCTACCCCGGGGCGAATCCTGCTGATGTCGAAGACGGTATCTGCAACCGCCTGGAAGATGCAACCGATGGCATCAGTTTTTTACATGAACAAAAATGTGATGCCAGGGACAACGTGGCAATTTTTACCCTGGAGATGCAGGAAGCTGGTGACATCGATGCCTTCTACGATGACATCAAAGCGGCATTAGACGGTATCTCCGATTTCCCCGAAGAGACAGAAGATGCCACTATCGAGAAACTGGGACGCATCAGTCTAGTCGCCAATGTCGCCATCACATCTGAAAACCTGACAACATCAGAACTCAAAGCACTGACAGAAAGCTATCGCGACAAGCTGCTTGCCATCCCCGAAATACCCATCGTCACCGTAGGTGGTTTTTCTACTCACCAGCTACAGATATTAATCGACCCGGACAACCTGCGAAAATATCAATTAAGTGTACAGGACATAGCCAACCTGATCTCGGCACAGGCACTCGAACTACCCGCAGGTCTGCTTGAGAGCAGAGAGACTTCATATCAGATCCGGTTTGATAACGTCCGTAAAACAGCTGAAGAATTAGCTGACCTGGTGTTTCTGAGTTCACCTGGTGGTGGCGAGATAAGACTGAGCGATATAGCAAGGATCGAAGACAAGTTTGAAAAACGTGAAGAACGTATCGAATTAAATGGTATCCCCGCCGGTTTATTGATCATCAGCAAAAACACCACTGACGATACTTTAAAAGTGTTTAATGTGCTGAATGATTTTGTTGAGGCAGAAAACAAAAAGCTGCCACAGAGCACACGTCTTACGATCACCCAGAATAGAGCATCGATCGTCAGTGACCGCCTCAGGCTATTGATAAAAAATGCCTGGCAAGGACTGATACTTGCAACGCTTGCACTGTTCCTGTTTTTTAACTGGCGCTACACATTCTGGGTTGCGCTGGGATTACCTATTTCATTTCTCGGCGGCCTGGCGATGATGGTGATGTTCGGCATCACCATAAACATGATTTCAATGATCGCACTCCTGATGGCCATTGGTATCTTAATGGACGATGCCATCGTGCTTTCAGAGAGCATCGCGCATGAGTATAAAAAAGGGAAATCACCCGTCGAATCTGCCATCGACGGTACCAAACGTGTTTTTTCTGGTGTCATCGCTTCGTATTTAACATCGGCATTCCTATTTGGTAGCCTGTTGATGATGAAAGGTGACATGGGGCAGATACTGGGTGTGCTACCGGTAGTTCTACTTTCGGTACTAACCGTCAGTTTAATCGAAGCGTTTCTGGTATTGCCACACCACCTCATGCATTCACTGCAACATGCACACCATAAAGAACCCCCTGCATTACGTAAGAAGTTTGAAGAGAGGTTTAGCCGCTTACAGGACAAAGTCGGGCGTATGGCAGATACAGCCATCGATTACCGCTATATCACTGTCGGCATCGCAATTGCGATGCTGGTTTTCTCGATAGGCTTAATAGCGACTGGTACGGTTAAATTCAAGGCTTTTCCAGACCTTGAAGGCAATACCGTTGATGCCCGTATTCTACTTCCTCAGGGTACGCCACTGGCAGAAACCGAAAGAGTGATAGCAACCATATTAACGGCGCTGGATAAGACCGTTACCACTCTGAACGAAAATGAAGCCGAGCCACTGATTAAAAATATTCAGGTGAATTATGGCAAACATGCCGACGCACCAGAAAACGGAACTCATCTCGCTACCATTGGCCTTGATCTGTTAAGTACAGAAATCCGTAACACTAAAATGGCAGAGCTAACCAGCCTATGGCGAGAGAACAGTGGCGACTTGCCCAACGTGGTAAGCGTGCAGTTCAGAGAACCGAAGATCGGCCCCGCGGGTCGCGCTATAGAAATACGTCTGGTCGGAAATAACCTGCAAGAACTCTCGCAAGCGTCATGGAAATTACAAAACTGGCTACGCGGTTATGACGGTGTTTCTAATCTGCTGGATGATCTACGACCGGGAAAACCCGAATACACAGTAAAGTTAAAACACGGTGCACTGGCAGCCGGGGTCGATGCGCACAGCATCTCGTCGCAGCTGCGTGCGGCCTATCAGGGAATAAAGATCAGTGATATCTATCGGCAGCGAGAAGCCTACGAGATCATCGCCAAGATCGACAGCAAATACAATGATGAACTGCATGACTTCGATAACTTTACCGTATTCTCAAAAACAGGTGACCCTATTCCACTAAGCAGTGTTGCCAGCATCGTCGAGCAGCGTGGCTTTGCCCGCATCGGTCGCATCAATCACTATCGCACTGTCACTATATATGGTGATGTCGATGCAGAGATCGCCAACACCTCTGAGATCATCTCAGATACTGAGAAAAACTTTCTTCTTGATTTAAGGAAACGCTATCCGGAGATCACTTTCAACCTTAAGGGTGAAGTTGAAAAAGGCACTGAAACAAAAGTTTCGATAATAAGCGGCTTTGCCTTAGGTGCACTGGGTGTGTTTTTATTACTGAGCCTTATCTTCCGTAACTATCGCGAACCAGCAATCGTTATGCTGAATATCCCTCTAGCGCTTATCGGCGCTATCTGGGGACACCTCATCATGGGACTCGACTTTACCCTGCCCAGCATGATTGGCTTCGTCTCACTTGCCGGCATCGTCGTCAACGACTCGATCTTATTGGTCGTGTTCGTTAAGCAACACGTCAGCGAAGGCATGAATTTACACGATGCCGCAAAACAATCTGTGCGTGATCGTTTTCGTGCCATTTTCTTAACATCGATAACCACCATAGCAGGTATGACACCGCTATTATTCGAGACCAGCACACAAGCACTGATTCTGGTACCGCTGGTGACCAGTATCGTATTTGGCATGTTAACTTCAACGTTGCTGATCTTAATGGTACTGCCTTCAGCTTATGCGATCATGGAAGATTTTGGTGCTCTCAAGTTTTCTTCAGAAAATAGGGGCCGTGTGTAAACACGCCTCCTCCTTACTTTTACACCAGTAAATATGAATAACGCTTATAGAACTATTTCATGGCGAACGGTGGAATAATCATGGTCAGCACAATAACGACTAGAAAAACTCAATCTGAATTTTATAACTTTACTGCTTGACTCGATAACCTGTTTTAAACATCCACCCTACGATAGCAATACATACAAACAGAAAGCCAAGAATCACCGCTAGACTGACACCGACACTAACATCAGAGACCTCGAAGAAACTCCAGCGAAACCCACTGATAAGGTACACCACCGGGTTGAACAGCGTCACTGTTTGCCAGAACGGTGGCAGCATGTTTATTGAGTAGAAACTACCGCCGAGAAAAACCAGAGGCGTTATCACTAACAGTGGAATAACCTGTAACTTTTCAAAATCATTCGCCCACAAGCCAATGATGAAACCGAACAAGCTAAAAGAAATACAGGTAAGTATCAGGAAAGTAGCCATCCATATGGGATGAGCTATCTGCAGGTCGACAAAAAAGCTTGCGGTTATAAGTATTACAATACCAATTATTAATGATTTACTGGCTGCTGCACCGACAAAGCCGATGATTATTTCGAAAAATGAGATGGGTGCAGAATGTATTTCATAGATGCTGCCAGTAAATTTTGGAAAGAAGATTCCAAATGATGCATTGGCGATACTCTGTGTAAGCAATGACAACATGGTTAACCCGGGCACAATAAACAGACCATAAGAGACACCATCGATACTTTGTATTCGTGAGCCGATAGCAGAACCAAAAACGATAAAGTACAGACAGGTTGAAATCACTGGTGAAGCCAACGTCTGAAACAGAGTTTCCCATGCGCGCAACATCTCTTGATAATAGATGACCTTTATGCCTTGAATATTCAAACCTTCACCTCCACACGCTCAGTCCGCATCTGATCTTCTTTAACCAGGTCGACAAAAATATCTTCCAGTGAACTCTTGTTGATGTGTAAATCTTTTAACTCTAAACCAACCATCTTAATCGTCTGCAGCAGGTCGGTGATACCGGCGTTATCGCTCATACTATCGTAGGTATAGATCAGCTGATCACCCTCTTCCGACAATACGAGATCATAATCAGTCAGCTCCTGTTGAAGACTGCTTACTGACTCCTTCAATTCGATGATTAACTGTTTCTTACCCAGATTATGCATCAGAGTTCGTTTGTCCTCGACCAGCAATAACTCACCATTACTGATAATGCCGATACGATCGGCAATCTCTTCTGCCTCTTCGATATAATGTGTAGTCAGAATAATGGTTACGCCCGAGTCGCGCAAACGTCGCACGATATTCCACATGTCTTTTCGTAGTTCGACGTCGACTCCTGCCGTCGGCTCGTCTAGAAAGATAATCTTTGGCTGATGCGATAGCGCCTTGGCAATCAATACGCGGCGTTTCATGCCACCGGATAACTCTCTTAACTCACTATCTTTCTTATCGAACAGGGAAAGATCTTTTAATAACTGCTCTAGATAAGTATTATCTTTCTTCTT
Organism: Gammaproteobacteria bacterium; assembly: GCA_013138755.1. Taxonomy (GTDB): domain Bacteria; phylum Pseudomonadota; class Gammaproteobacteria; order SZUA-229; family SZUA-229. The sequence goes on along the minus strand of WTCC01000222.1, from coordinate 2,634 downwards.
GCCGAACAGTCCACGACTAAAACGGATAGTATTCCACACGGTCTCGAACGCACCTAAGGTGAGCTCCTGTGGGACCAGACCGATTAATTCGCGTGTTTGACGATAGGCCGTGATGTTATCAAAACCGTTAACCGTCACTGTTCCCTGGCTCGCCGTGACGATACCGCAGATGATGGAGATCAAGGTGGTTTTGCCTGCACCATTAGGCCCGAGCAGAGCGAAAATTTCGCCATCCTTTATATCAAGATTAATGCTTTTTAATGCCCGAAAGCCTGAATCATAGGTCTTGGACAGATCTTGTATCGAAACGATTGACTTCATGAAGGTAATATTACTTTGTTTGAGTCAATCTGACTGCTTATTATTCTTTTAAGTTTTATCTCAAATCTCCAGAGGACACGCTCTGTCGATGATCGAACGTTAAGGCCGATAAGAAATATAATCTGGAAGTGCGCCACGTTTTGTCAGTACTATCTGCCATAACTGACCTTGCCCAGAGCGGAACAGGCCAGCACAGGAGTGAAGATAATACTTCCACATCCGATAGAATTGTTGATTATATTTAGCACTCAGCTGTGGCCATGCTTTATCAAAGTTATGCCACCAGGCCATGATGGTTTTGTCGTAGTCTGAACCAAAGTCATGCCAATCACGAATGACCAGATCAGGCTCGATGGTTTTAGTGATACGACTGGCAGACGGAAGCTGACCATTGGGAAAGATATACTCATGTATCCACGCATCGGTAGTATTATGCGTACTATAATCGCCGATAGTGTGCAGCAACATGATGCCATCGTCACCCAATAAATCCCTAACAGTATTAAAAAAAGTTTTGTAGTTTTTATTACCTACATGCTCGAACATGCCAATCGATGCGATTTTATTATAGTGACCACGTATCTCTCTATAATCAGCGAGTAATATATCGACATCGAGGTTTTTACAACGTAGTTGTGCATACTTCTGCTGTTCTTTTGATATGGTTATTCCGGTTACTTTTACACCATATTGCTCTGCTGCATACTGCGCGAGAGAGCCCCAACCGCAGCCTATATCCAGCAAGGCGTCCCCTGCTTGCAAATTGAGTTTTTTACAGATCAGATCAAGCTTGTTAATCTGTGCTTGTTCCAGCGAATCGGCATCTTGCCAATACCCACAACTGTAATTCATACGTGAATCCAGCATACTGCGATAGATGTCGTTACCGATATCGTAATGTTTTTCACCGACTTCAAAAGCTTTTTGTCTGGTCTGAAGATTGATAAGAGTATGTGCTGCGAGATTAGCCAGACTGGAGAATAGTAGGCGGATTTTAAACAAGCCGCGCAGCTTCGAATCGATATCAACACGCTGAAGTTTGGTGAAACATTCATCGAGTTGTTTACTATCCCAATAGCCTCTCATGTAGGCCTCACCAAAACCTAATGTCCCTTTTGCCAAGGTAAAGCGGTAAGTATCGCTGTTGTGCACAGTGATATCCCAAGGACGATCACCATTGAATACAACATCAGCAGGTTCCAGTAAATCCCGCAGGACACCTGGCGGTGCAGTCGCATGCGTGTCTAACGAACTTTGCCTTAAGTTAAGTGCCATTTAATTCTTATCCGTAATCTGATTACAGCATTAAAACTATGACTCCTATAAAGTTGCTAACGTTCCACATTATCAACAAAAATAATGATGAATTTTTTTACCTCCTATTGGAATAACTCATGTGGACACTCCGTCACCATGCAGCGCTAACGTTTACTATCAGTGTGGTCAATCTTTAGACATGACAGCGTGTAAAGTTGTCAAAAAAGCTTCTGGACTTAAGAATCCATTCCCCCAGGCATCATCAAAATCAGCAAACGGTTTCAGTGCCGTGATCTCATCTAATGTTTTCCCCTGATAGATCAACAATTCCATGCGATCACTAACTGTGACCAGCATATCTCGGTATTCTAATAGGGATTTTTTATCCGCGAGCGGGCCGTGACCGGGGATGATTTTAGTTGTTTCATTGGCGAGAGACAGAACGTAATCTACCGCATCAATCACACCTTTGACACTGCCACCGCTTGAACCATCGATAAATGGGTACATTGTGTTAAAGAAGGTATCCCCCGTGTGTATAACATTCGCCGATTTGAAGATAACAATGCTATCGCCGTCAGTATGTGCATTGCTGCGATGAATGACCTGAATCTCTTGTTGATTCAGATGAAAAGTCACGCGATCATGGAACGTAATGACTGGTAAAGCCGCTTTGGGCGAGGCGGGAATCTTTTTGTTAAACGCTTCGATAAAACCATCTTTCGAGAGACGTTCGCGGACATTATCATGCGCGACGATGACCACATCTTCGTTACCATGATTTTCATTACCACCGGTATGATCGTAATGCCAATGTGTATTAATAATGAAACGTATCGGTTTATCAGAAATCTTCTCTATCGCTGCTTTAATCCTTACAGTCAGTGGGGCGAACTGATCATCGATCATGAAGACGCCATCCTCACCAGATGAGACACCGATATTCCCACCCATGCCCATTAACATATAGATGCCATCAGACAGTTTGATCGTTTTTATTTCAACGGCACTGAACTCATCTTCAGCATCGCCAGCCTGAACACAAACAACACCTGA
>WTCC01000050.1 GCA_013138755.1 Gammaproteobacteria bacterium | reverse complement strand
GGAAGAAACCACTCGTCAATACATGCATTACATCGACTTGATGCAAAACTTAAAGATTGAACTGGCGGCTGAATACCTTCTGATGGCAGCTATGCTGGCTGAGATTAAATCGCGTATGTTGTTGCCTAGACCTGCGGAAAGTATAGATGAAGATGACCCGCGTGCAGAATTGATTCGTCGTCTTCAGGAATATGAACGATTTAAAACGGCGGCGCAGAATATCGATGAGTTACCACGTGTTAGCCGTGAGATTTATTTAACCAACGTTGAATTACCAGAAATGCAACAGGACAAACCCGTGCCAGAGGTTGACCTGCGAGATGTTTTATTTGCCTTTAAAGATGCCATGTCACGAGCCGATATGTATTCGCATCATCACATCCAACGTGAAGCATTGTCGGTGCGTGAGCGTATGAGTAATGTGTTAAGCGCGATTAGTTCAGAAGGCTTTATCAATTACACGAGTTTATTTACCATCGAAGAGGGGCGTCGCGGTGTGGTCGTCACCTTGTTAGCGATACTTGAATTGGTTAAAGAGCAGTTAATTGATCTGGTGCAGTCAGAAGCATTTGCACCTATTCATCTAAAAACGGCTGGTTCTGATGCTGGCTCGTTCAGTAATGAACAAAATGATGACGAAGAATAAAAAAGTAGTGATTTATAAAAATAAGAGAACCTACCATGGAAATTAACAAACTTAAAAATATTCTTGAAGCTGTTATGTTGGGCGCTGATCGAGTGTTAACTGTCATTCATATGGAAGGTTTGTTCGAGCTTGATGAAGAGCGACCAACGCGTGATGAAATTCGTCAAGCATTACATGAGATGGCTGATGATTATGAGTCACGTGGTTATGAATTGAAGCAGGTGGCGAGTGGTTTTCGTTTACAGGTGAGACAGGAATACGCGACCTGGGTTAGTCGTTTGTGGGAAGAAAGGCCTGCGCGTTATACACGTGCTCTATTAGAGACTATGGCTCTTATCGCATATCGTCAACCGATTACACGAGGCGAAATTGAAGAAGTTCGTGGCGTCAGTGTCAGCTCGAATATAGTTAAAACATTGCTGGAGCGTGACTGGATCAAAGTGCTGGGTCATAAAGACGTTCCAGGAAAGCCAACACTCTACGGTACAACAAAAGAATTTTTAGATTACTTTAATCTCAAATCTCTTGACCAATTACCAACACTGGCTGAGATCAAAGATCTAGATAGTATTCATCCTGAGCTTGCGCTTGATGAGCATGAACAAGGTGAAACGTCTGCGGACCAAACTGGCGAAGATCTTTCTGAGCAGGGTGGTGAAGATACTTCGGGAGAAGTTATAGCTTCATCATCGATAGATGCGGACGATAGCAACGATGGTGTTGTGGATGAAATCAGCGATGCAAACTCTGATGCTGAAGCGTCTGATCCCTCAGATGAAATAATGGATGTTGAAAAACAAGTTTTTAATGTTTGAACAATAAAGTATTAAGTTAAGTATTCTACTCCTTTAACCTGAGTTACTGAGTCATGTCACAAGAGCGTGTACAGAAAGCCTTGGCGCGAATGGGCTACGGCTCACGTCGCGAAATCGAGCGCTTGATCAGTGCGGAAAAAATCCGCATCAATGGACAGCTTGCAAAGCTGGGTGACCATGTCACTGAAGGTGACAAAGTTAATGTCGGTAATCGCCGCGTAGTCATCAAATCTGATGTTAATCGCATCCGCGTTCTTCTATACAATAAACCTGAAGGTGAAATCTGTACTCAAAAAGATGAGGAAGGTCGGCCGACCGTTTTTCAAAATATAGGCAGATTAAAAGAAGGCCGTTGGATCGGAGTTGGCCGCTTGGATATTAATTCTAGTGGTCTATTGTTGTTCACTAATTACGGTGAGTTAGCAAATCATTTAATGCATCCGTCCAGTGAGATCGAACGTGAATATGCTGTCCGAGTTCAGGGTGAAGTCACCAAAGATATGATTAAAAATCTATTGAATGGCGTTGAACTGGAAGATGGCCTGCTCAAGTTCGATCAGATTCTTGATGGCGGCGGACAGGGTTCTAACCATTGGTATCATGTGGTACTAAAGGAAGGTAAAAATAGAGAAGTACGTCGCCTCTGGCAGTCGCAAGATGTGAGAGTGAGTCGATTAACGCGTGTGCGTTATGGCAGTATCGTCTTACCTCGAGACTTGAAGGTGGGCAGGAAAGTTGAATTAACACTTGATGAAATAAAAACATTATTTGCCGACGTAAAACTCCAATGGCCAGAGTCTCGAGATGAAATTTCTAGTGGACTAAGAAAAAAAGCTAAAAACTCATCGATAAAACAACATCTATATGGCAGTGGCACTAAAGCGAGACCTGCAAAAAAATCAACGGCGCAAGTTACCCATAAACACAAAGATGGCTTGAGAAAGGATGCAAAGTCAGTACAATCAAAAGTAAAGAAAAAACGCTGATTAAGGACAGGCATTGTTTCATCTTGTGTTTTCTTTAGCCTGTTTATATCTCGCGTGGGTAAAAGTTATGCGCGACACTGTACAACTAATTTTTTGTCTGAGAGCCTGATGAAAATAAAATATTTAAAGGTTGTTTTATTTTGTGTGTTTCTCGGTTTCGCATCTGGTCTGTCAATAGTCGATGCGAAGACTGAAGGCGAATTAAGTGCCGGCATGGTAAACCCCGGTCACGAAGAGCACCCCGTCTGGTTTAAAGTGTCATTTCTTGACCTGTTTGAAGATATCGAAGATGCTACTGATAGTAACAAGCGTTTGATGATTTACTATTATCAGGATGGTTGTCCTTATTGTAAGAAATTGCTACAAGAGAACTTTACTCAGCGTGAAATCTCCGATAAAGCGAAAAAGTATTTCGACGTAGTGAGTATTAACTTGTGGGGAGACAAGGCAGTTACCGTAGGCGACAAAACGTATACAGAAAAAGATTTTGCTGAAGCTCTAAAGGTTCAATATACGCCAACGTTATTGTTTTTTAACGAAAAGAATGAAATCATATTTCGTGCAAATGGTTATTACCCGCCAGAGAAATTTAGTGCATTATTGGATTACATCGGTGAGAAAAAAGAGACGGATTTAAGTTATCAAGATTACATGGCGGAAATCAATCCGAAGCCGTCAACAGGGAGAATCCATGATGAGGTGAACAGTGTGGCATCTGCTATCGATTTATCTAAGGGTTTGAAGGATGGCAATGGGCAGCATCTGCTGGTTATGTTCGAACAACGGGCGTGTAATACCTGTGATGAGTTGCATCTTGATATATTGACGCGAAAAGAAAGTCTTGAACAGTTAATGCGTTTTAAAGTGGTCGTGCTTGATATGTGGTCAGATCAAATAATTACCGCGCCATCAGGTGAAAAAGTAAAAATCCGTGATTGGGTAAAACTGCTAGATGTAAAATACGCTCCTAGTCTGCTGTTCTTTAACACAGATGGTGATGAAGTATTTCGTTCAGATGCATACCTTAAATCTTTTCATACGCAGTCAGTCATGGATTATGTGGCTTCTGGTGCCTATAAAACACAAGCTAACTTTCAGCGCTATATAGATAAGCGTGCCGAGCATCTACGAGAGCAGGGTATCGAAGTTAATTTGATGGAATAAACGACCAGATGAATGCCTCGCTTGAAACAATACCTTTAATTAATTTATCGCTGGCTTTTATCCCGGCGCTAATAACCATCATCATTCTTTTTAAGTGGTCGCTCAGATCAACTAATGCTATTTATGCAGTTTCACGCATGTTAGCTCAGCTGTTATTAATAGGCTATTTCTTAAGTTATATTTTCGAGTCTGATAGTTCCGTCGTGGTGCTTGTTATATTGGCTGTGATGGTTTTTTCGTCAAGCTGGATTGCCTTGGGAACAGTCGTAGAGAGAAGGCTTGAGCTGTACAAATATGCTGTTATATCGATAGCAGTTGGTGGTGGTTTTACACTGTTGTTGATTACGCAAGGTGTGTTGATGTTGGATCCCTGGTATTCCACACCATCCATGGTTCCTATCGCAGGAATGATTTTTGCAAATGCGATGAACAGTGTCAGTCTTGCAGCAGAACGTTTGAGTGCTGAAATGGATAGAAATGTCTCATATGATGTTGCGAGAAAAATCGCCTTGCAGTCAGCGCTGATTCCAGTGATTAATTCTTTGTTTGCGGTTGGTCTTGTTTCATTGCCAGGGATGATGACTGGGCAGATTTTGTCAGGTGTATCACCTCTTATCGCTGCTAGATATCAGATTATGGTGATGTGTATGATATTCGGCTCGGCAGGCATTGCGACGGCGTACTTCCTTGTGTTGTCGAGGTCAATTTTCGATAGGGCTCTAGTTGATAATTCAGAGTCGACGTAAGAAGCTTTAAGCAAGGATTATCTAACTAAGCGACAGAGAGAAGTTCTCCTAACTGAAACACTTTTCCGTGTGCTAATGAATCATTGATTCTGATGCTGTTATCACTCAATAGATAAGCTGCTACTTTTGCGACTTCTTCCGGCGTTGCATGCGTGGTTGGGTTCTCTGCAGGAAAAGCACGTGTTCTAAAGTTAGTTCTAACCTTGCCTGGATCGAACCCTTTAACACTGATTCGTGTGTTTTCAAGTTCATCAGCGAGGATTTCCATGAATGACCTTAATCCAGCTTTGGCGACACCGTATGCTCCCCAGTATGCAGTGTTCTTATCATCTAAGGTGAAAACGATAGAGCTGCTGTCTTCGTTATTTAGTAACGAGATGCATGCTTGCGTTAGCATGACGGTGGCGTTTAGATTTATCTGTATGACGCGGTGCCAGAGTTTGCGGTCATATTGCTGGATAGGGGAGGATGCACCAAGCCAGCCAGCATTGTTGAATAGGCCGTCCAGCTTGCCGAAATCTTTGTGGATGACTTCATTTAAGGTATCACAGTCTTCAGCTGTCATTTTTTCAAAATCGAGCGGATAGATGACTGGTTCAGCGTAGCCTGCATTGACGATCTCATCGTACAAGGCTTCAAGTTTAGGTAATGTCTTACCATGAATGATGACAGTTGCACCGTGTCTGGCGCATTCTATAGCGGTAGACTTGCCTATGCCGTCGCTGGCGCCAGTAATTAAGATAACTTTGTCTTTGAAATTAGTAGTTGATTGCATATTCTGATGGTAGATTTAAAGTAACAGGCTTAAGATTAGCTTCTATTTTACCTTTTCTCGACTTTATATGCAGTATACGAATTTAACCAGGCGTAACGGCCAGCCTTACAGTGAGATGTTTGATGATATTTATTATTCATCAGATGAGAATGAGCGAATTTCTGGTGAAAGCGAATTTAATCACGTGTTCTTTAAAAGCAATGGTTTGCCAGAGCGCTGGAATTGTACTGGCGATTTCGTTGTTGCAGAACTCGGGTTTGGTAGTGGATTAAATTGTCTGTTAACCATTCGTGAATGGCTCATGCATCTTGATGAGTGTAAACAGAACAAGTGTTTGCATTACATAGCATTAGAAAAATACCCATTCTCACCTGACACAATCGAGAAGTTGATTTCAAGATATCCTGATCTAAAAGACTATTGCGATGAACTCGTCGCTGTTTATCCTCCGGCAGTAAAGGGCTCTCATAGCCGCCATCTATTTGATAATCGAGTTGTTATTCATTACAAGTTTATGGATGTTTTTGATGCGTTAAAAGATGAACGCTATCATGTCGATGCGTGGTATCTCGATGGTTTTTCACCAGCTAAAAATCCAGATATGTGGTCGGAGAAACTGTTTGTAAAAATTGCGCAGAATAGTCACAGTACAACAACGTGCAGTACCTACACCGCTGCGGGCTTTGTAAAAAGAAATCTGCAAAATAATGGTTTTGAAGTTAGGAAAGTAAATGGCCATGGTAACAAACGTGAGATGTTGGTCGCTAAATCTAGTGCTGAGCAGCTGACAGCACATAAGTTTGTTGATAAGCCCTGGTTTAATCCGCCAGATCATCGAGAGGTTGTGGAAAAAGAGGCGACTGTAATAGGTGCGGGTATAGCAGGACTTAGTGTGGCTTATTCACTAGTTAAGCGAGGGTGGTCAGTTACGATAATAGATCGACAG
>WTCC01000072.1 GCA_013138755.1 Gammaproteobacteria bacterium | reverse complement strand
TTATTCCCTTTACCCTTTGCCATCTGCGGCAACTGTTCCGCTGGCGTTAACAACATGTGACCCGCAGAACTCACGGCAGCAATCTGATCAGTATCAGCATTGATCATTTTTACTGGTGGTAATGCCGATGCTTGTTTGCCAACATTCAGCACTGCTTTTCCTTTTTTAGCATTAGCCTGCATATCACCTAAACGCACGATAAAACCATAGCCAAAATTACTGGCTAGCAGATAAAGATCGTCCGGGTCACCTATCGCCACACCGACAAAATGCGACCCAGGTGTTGGCGTAAAATAACTACTTAGGGGGTCACCCTGTCCTCTTGCGGACGGTAACTTATGCGCAGGCAAGGTGTAGGCACGCCCACTGGAGTCTAAAAACACAGCTGACTGATTAGATTTTCCCTGGGCAGATGCCTGATAAGCATCACCTGCTTTATAATTTAATTTTCCACCATCAATCTCATGACCTTTAGCAGAACGCACCCAACCTTTGCTGGATAACACGACAGTCACAGCTTCCGTAGATATCAGTGCAGTTTCATCCATCGCTTGCGCCGCATTTCTTTCCACAATAGGAGAACGTCGATCATCACCATATTTTTCTGCGTCGGCAACAATCTCTTTTCTGATCAGCGTTTTTAATCGTTTTGCTGAACCCAGTATTTTCTGCAGATAATCACGCTCCTCTGCAAGCTCTTCCTGCTCACCTCGAATCTTCATTTCTTCGAGTTTTGCCAGATGACGTAGTTTTAAATCAAGGATTGCTTCAGCCTGCACATCTGAAATCTTAAACCGTTTCATCAACACTGGCTTCGGCTTGTCATGCTCACGAATAATAGCGATAACTTCGTCGATATTTAAAAACGCGATCAATAAAGCATCCAGAATATGCAGACGATTATTGACCTTGTCGAGACGCCATTGCAAACGGCGACGCACCGTCACCGTTCTAAACTTCAACCATTCTTCTAACAATGAACGTAGATCTTTAACCTGCGGCAGACCATTGATGCCGATCATGTTCATGTTAACGCGATAACTTCGCTCCAGATCTGTAGTCGCAAACAAGTGCGTCATCAATTCGTTAATGTCCACACGATTAGATCGCGGCATGATGACCAGGCGTGTTGGGTTTTCATGTTCTGATTCATCACGCAGATCCTCCACCATCGGCAATTTCTTCGCCGTCATCTGTGCAGCTATCTGCTCTAATATTTTTCCGCCAGAGACCTGATAAGGCAAAGCCGTAATGATAATTGCACCGTCTTCCATTTCGTAACAGGCACGTTGTCTTATGCCACCACGGCCAGTCTGATAGATTTCGAAGATATCTTTTTGCGGGGTGATAATTTCAGCTTCAGTAGGAAAATCTGGCCCTTTGATATGCTCACACAGATCTTTCAACGTCGACTTAGGGCTTTCCAACAAACGCACACAGGCACTCGCTACTTCCCTGAGATTATGTGGAGGAATATCGGTAGCCATTCCCACTGCGATACCCGTACCACCATTTAGCAACACGTTAGGCAGTCTGGCAGGTAAGGATTCAGGCTCATCAAGAGTGCCATCAAAATTTGGTTTCCAGTTAACCGTACCCTGCCCTAACTCGCTTAACAAAACTTCAGAATAAGCGGTCAGCCGTGACTCAGTGTAACGCATGGCCGCGAATGATTTCGGATCATCCGGCGCACCCCAGTTTCCTTGCCCGTCGACCAGCGGATAACGATAGGAAAAGGGTTGAGCCATCAATACCATAGCTTCATAACAGGCACTATCACCATGCGGATGATACTTACCTAAGACATCACCGACAGTACGTGCCGATTTTTTATGTTTTGATGATGCATTTAAGCCCAATTCAGACATCGCATATACGATACGACGTTGCACCGGTTTCAGACCGTCACCGATATAAGGTAACGCACGATCCATGATGACGTACATCGAATAATCGAGATAGGCTCGTTCGGTAAATTCAGCTATAGGAAGCTTTTCTATGCCTTCGAATTCAAGCTCTGGTTGTGTTGCCATATTTTCGCTAATGCTCTAATGAAAAATGCACTGGAATCGCTCCAAACGATTCCAGCATACACTCCATCCTTGGAGATAAATAACGAAAAATGAAAAGTGAAAAATGAAAATAAAAAAACAGAACCTCCAATCATAAAGGTTTTGTATCTCATTTTTCACTTTTCACTTTTCACTTTTCACTGACTTTTTAGACTTCTGCTAACGCACCTTTTGTTTCCAGCCACGCCTTACGGTCACCCGCACGTTTTTTGGCTAACAGCATATCCAACATGCTGTGACTACTGTCACCTTTACCTAAAGTTAGCTGCACTAATCGTCTCGTGTCTGGTGCTAGAGTCGTTACGCGCAATTGCATCGGATTCATTTCACCCAGGCCTTTAAATCGTGTAACGGTTACTTTGCCACGCATCTTCTCCGCTTCGATACGATCCAGAACACCCTGCTTCTCAGCTTCGTCTAAGGCATAGAAAATCTCTTTAGCAACATCGATACGAAATAATGGCGGCATCGCTACGAAGATATGCCCAGCTTCTACCAACGGCCTAAAGTGCCTAAGAAACAGTGCGCATATAAGTGTCGCAATATGATACCCATCAGAATCAGCATCCGCCAGAATGCAAATTTTTCCGTATCGTAAATCTTTTAGATCTGAAGAACCGGGGTCGACTCCGATCGCAACCGAAATATCATGGACTTCTTTGGACGCCAATACCTGATCGGGTTCGACCTCCCAGGTATTTAAGATCTTTCCACGCAATGGCATGATTGCCTGAAACACCCTGTCTCTTGCCTGCTTTGCACTGCCACCCGCCGAATCGCCTTCCACTAAAAACAATTCGGAACGCGTTATATCCTGAGACGAACAATCCGATAACTTGCCAGGTAATGCCGGACCGCTGGTGACTTTTTTACGAACAACTTTTTTACCGTCACGCAGACGCTTCTGGGCGTTTTCGATGGCCAGCATAGCGATAGACTCACCAGCTTCAGTGTGCTGATTCAACCACAGACTAAATGCATCTTTTACGATACCCATAACGAAGGCGGCACATTCTCTCGATGATAAACGTTCTTTTGTCTGCCCTGAAAATTGCGGATCAGCTAACTTTACCGAAAGCACGAAGCAAACTTTATCCCAAACGTCCTCTGGCCCAAGCTTCACGCCGCGAGGCAACAGACTTCGAATCTCACAAAATTCACGCAGCGCCTCAGTTAAACCTGTACGCAGGCCATTCACATGCGTACCACCCTGTGACGTTGGAATCAGATTGACGTAAGACTCTGTGATCAATTCACCCGCCCCAATCTGCCATGTCAGTGCCCAATCGACTGCTTCTGTGGAACTGGCCATGCTGCCAACAAAAGGCTCTTCCGGCAAACACTCCCGCTCAAATAAATTTTCACCCAGATAATCAGCCAGACCACCTTCATAACGCCAGCTCTGTACTTCGCGTGTTTTTTCTTCAACAAAGGTAACTTCCAGCCCCGGACATAACACCGCCTTGGCACGTAGAACATGTTTTAATTTTGTTACAGAGATTACCGCGGAATCAAAGTATTTTTTCTCAGGCCAGAAATGAATTTTTGTACCGGTATTGCGTTTACCAACAGTGCCCGTTTTCTTTAATTTGCTGGTTTTCTCACCATGCTTAAATGCCATTTCATAGACACTGCAATCACGTCGCACCTCGACGGTCACCTTCGACGACAATGCATTGACCACGGATACACCTACACCGTGCAAGCCACCGGAAAACTCGTAGTTCTTATTGGAGAATTTACCACCAGCATGCAGACGTGTAAGTATAACTTCCACACCAGGAATACCTTCTTCGGGATGAATATCCACCGGCATACCGCGACCATCATCGGTCACACTGATGGATCCATCTTTATACAGCACAACATCGATCTGTTTGGCATGCCCGGCAATCGCTTCATCTACGCTGTTATCGATAACTTCCTGCGCCAGGTGATTGGGCCGAGTTGTATCAGTGTACATACCCGGTCTCTTCTGAACCGGCTCAAGGCCAGTTAATACCTCGATCGACGAGGCATCGTACTTGCTCATATAAATTGGCTCATGTGGACGGTTTACCCTGATTATTGTTGTTATGTGGGTTTTTTGATATTTCGAGGTACTTTAACACTGGAGTATTTTGTGGGCAATGCTCGGAGGCCTCTGGGGGTTAGCATTTACCTGATTTTTTTGGTTAGGTATTACGGTATTCACACCGCGGGCGAGTCACTTTTCTTTCAATAGCAAAAGAAAAGTGACCAAAAGAATGCCATCCTATTTTGCTTGCCCCGAGAAAAACACTCGGGATGCCTGAACGCCGCCGTGTTGCCAACGAGTCGCTCTGATGCGCCATCCGGGTGCACAGAGCTAAATTCGCCTTCCCTGGCGAATTCCCACTACTAACACAGCGCCATTCAGCAAACAAAAAGGGACTCTTACAACAAAAAAACACAACAAATGAGTCGGTGACAATTGCGAATACTAACGATTCCTATTTGTCACGGCCCCATTAATTTATTCACAGAAAGCCCGTGGGAATCGACCAGCCTCAATGGCTTGACTGGGGTGAATTTAGATCAAGAGACAATAAATAACAAATATTAAAGATGACAACTTTCGGTCATGAACAGACATTCACCATCCTTGGGTAAATCATATTAAGGCAAACGGACCACCTGCAACCTCGACTGTATAAACACTTTTACAATCTGAAGCTGGTTACATTATATCCATACGCATGGAACCGCCCGGAGGAAGAACAACACCTACATCCTTCGAATATTGTTTCCATATCTCAATCATCTCTTTTCGAAGTTTTGGCTGATTCTTTGACAGGTCACTCAATTCTGCGGGGTCTGTGGAAAGATTATAGAGTTGCCAATCATCATTACCAAAAGGCAGTGGTAGCCAAACTAACTTGAAATCGCCTTTACGTACTGCACGGAAACCGAGCATCTCCCAGCTAACCGCTGTGTCATTATCATATATAAAATTAGACTTTCCGTTGAGCACTTTTATCATGGAACGGCCACGGAGGGGTTCTACTTTACGACCTTTATAAGACGACCCCGGATGATCAATACCCACCGCGTCTAATATGGTAGCTGAGATATCCATTACGTGAACAAAGGCATCATTGTGTTTTCCCTTACCAGTCACACCAGGGCCACTAATGATCAACGGTGTACGGATTCCTCCTTCTGTGGTGAAGCCCTTGAAGAGTCGGTATGGTGTCATGCTGACTTGTGCCCAGGACGGTCCCGGTCCAACCCGGGAGAATTGGCGCCCCATATTCTCATATCGGTTATCGGAGTTCCTTTCTACCCATGCTTTATCTGTATCGGGATACTGATGCATTTCAGTGCCATTGGCTCCGTTGTCAGA
>WTCC01000125.1 GCA_013138755.1 Gammaproteobacteria bacterium | reverse complement strand
AATCTTCGTGAGTAAGCTTTCCGGTGGCTTTTAAGGATAGGAAAAAGTCACTGCCAACTCTTTCGATTCCTATTGCGAGACCATGTCTTATTATTGCCATGTCAGCTTCCTCGTTTATCTTAGTGAACAATAATCTTACGCCGGTTGTTTTTAACGATGATTGATATAGAGCAATAAATACTGCGGTGTTAGCTGTTCGTTAAATGTTTGATCATTCGGTAGTGTTGTATTTCATCGAATAGGAGATATGTTTTTTCGACTGTTTGGTAGCCGGATTTTTTGTAGAAGCGGATAGCTGACTCTCGCGCATCCAGAACGATGAGTGTGCATTTTTTGTCTATAGCATGTTGTTCTATAACGTCAATTAATCGTCGTCCAACGCCCAGGCGTTCATGTGCAGGTTCAACTGCCATGTAACGAATCTGTGCTTCATCGGATGAATTAAACTGCAGACGAGCGACTGCGATTACTTGCGCATCTTCATCGACAGCCATGAGGTGAAAACACTGATTTTCTAACTCATCGTATTCTGAACCTTCAGGCTGTCTCCAGGGCGCTCGGAGCAGTTTCCAGCGTAAGTGATAGTAGTGTTTAAATTCTTCTTCGGTTTCTGGTTGTCTAACATGGAAGGTCATCGTGCTAAACGTGAGAAAGAATGAAGTGTTTATGAGTCTAGTAAGTTTTTTGCATGCAGTAGAGCGTCAAGCCGGTTTTGATACATGCTTCCAGTATCAAAATAGTTGGTCACACCTTGTGAAGTCAACATATCACAGACCTGTTGGCAGGCACCGACTAAAAATATTTGTTTTCCTGATTCAATGGTGTCAGTAATAATATCTTCTAAAGCGCGTGAAGTGGTGAAATCGATGCTGGGAACATCAGACAGATCAAGCAGCATGATTTTGTGTCCGAAAGAACGGGAATGTCGTCTAACCATGGCTTTTGCTGATGAAAAACTCATTGGTCCTCTCATGTGAAAAAGCATGATTTGGCCATCAGCTTGATCCATTATTTCTTTTTCCTGTTCGCTCAATTCGCGTTCATATATGCTGCCATCACCCGGGTTAGTCACGGTTTTCATGCTGGCTATCTGCATATCGGTAATACGTTGCATAAACAGGAAGCTCGCCATCACCATGCCAATGCCAACGGCGAGTAACAGGTCTATTGTTACCGTAATAATCAGTACAGTTGCCATGATGGCTATGCCCGCCCTGGGTGCATTTTTCAGTCGTTTAAGATAATCCCAGTCAATAATGTCAGTGCCAACTTTGATCAAGATGCCCGCGAGTACGGCTTTAGGGATGTCACTTGCGAGCGAACCGGCTCCCAGAACGATGGCTAATAAGATGACTGCATGCAAGGCACCAGAAATCGGTGTGCGTCCACCGGCTTTCACGTTGACGACAGTGCGCATGGTTGCACCAGCACCCGGTAGGCCACCAAACAGTCCAGCGATGGTGTTGCCTATACCTTGACCGATTAATTCGCGATCAGATTTATGTTGCGTACGGGTCACATTGTCGGCAACTAATGAGGTCAACAAGGAATCTATTGCGCCCAGTCCAGCTAAAGTTAGAGCTGACGCTACCATTTGTAACATCAGGTCCATTTCGATCGTAGGTAATCGAAATTCTGGGAAACCTGTTGGGATGTTACCTATTATCGGTGTACTGCCTGCAGGGATAAATGCCAGATATGCGACTGTGCCAGCTACCAGAGCGATAAGTGGTGATGGCGCGAGACTGTTTAATTTGGGTAAAAATTTTGGTACGCCATAAACCACAACAAGTGCGATAAGACCTAAGACTAAAGAGTTTATATCAATGTTACTGAGATACGTTGGAATCATTTGTGCTGCGACAATTGGTTTTGAGTCGGCAGCCTGGCCCAGTAATGGTCCAAATTGCAGCAGTATAATAATGACACCGATGCCGCTCATGAAACCTGAAACCACAGGATGTGGGACCAGTTCGATGTATTTACCTAATTTTATTACACCAAATAGAATCTGAAATAGACCGCCCATCATAACAACAGTGAAGGCTAGTGCCGCACCCTGTGCGGGATCATCTGGGAACATCCCTGTGTATTGCAGGAATATGGCAGCCATGACAACAGTCATGGGGCCAGTAGGGCCGGATACCTGTGCGGGTGTGCCACCAAACAATGCGGCAAAAAAGCCGACAAATATCGCACCGTACATGCCTGCAATCGGACCAACACCAGAAGCGACTCCCATCGCCATAGCTAAAGGAAGGGCGACAACGGCAGCAGTAAGACCGCCATAGATGTCACCACGTATATTATTGAAGTGTAAGCCGTTAACGTAATTCATAAGTCGCTAGTTTCTTTCGTTACTATTTTTATTGTAGTTATTACCGATGTTATTACGAAAATTAGAAAATTACCATCGGTATGAATGAGGTGTCGGGGGTTTGTTTCTCAATGTTATGGATGCACTGTTGCTCTGTTTTTGTAGGGCGGGCATTGTCCTCCATTATTGTATTGTACATTTCATTGTATATTGTCGGACTGTGCCCGACCTGCGCCAAAGGTTATAATTTTTTTGTTGTAGATGTTGGTTGTTATGCGAATACCACCCAGGTGGTGGCAATGTATTTCACGCCTTTATCTAAGGTTACTCCACGGTGTTCATGAGTCCAGAAGGGCGGAAACAGGCACAATTTACCTGTTTCCGGTTTTACTTTTATGTCCTGGTATGAAAATTCGGTTTCGCCACCGGGACCTTCAACATCATTCAGATACCAGACGGCAACCAACTGGCGCTGACTAAACTCGTGGCTGCCACCGTCGATGTGCCAGTGATAAAACTCACCGGGGTCGGTGCGTTGTATAGCATACCCGTTGTCTTTGAATGGTCCTTTGAAAAATGGGTAGGTTTCGCGAAATTCTTTAATTGCATTACCTAAAGAACGAAACAACTCTTTGTCTAGATCTTTCCAGTTCTCTTTACCGCTAGTGACTAAATCGGTAGAGCGTTTAATGCTCTGGTCTTCTGTGGTGAGCTGCCCGACGCGTCCCTGATATTGATTGTCTGTATCTTCTTCGAAACGACGGATCATTTCCTGACAGATGTCGATGGGTAGAGCATTTTTCTTTTCGAAGATAAAAGTATTGGGTTTTATTTCAATGATTGTATTTTTTTTAATATCCATTAGATGTGGTTGTTGTTTACTAATGCCTCAATTGTAACATTACAGTGTTTAGCATCCTGATGGTGTAATGAGATTATTTGTTTAGCTATATTTTTCCAGTGGCCATGAGATGCTGTGATTGTTTTTTCAATCGAGCTTAGTTTTTTGTTTTCGCACCATTGATTATATGCGTCTATGATAGAAGGAAAGATGTGTTTTCGCATATTGGTCAGGTTCGCAAAATAAAAATGGATTGATGCCTGATTGTTGTTTTCGATTAATGTCGGCAGGGTGTGTAAGGTGTCAGCATAATGATCACGTACTGCGCGCGCCATGATTTCTGCTTGAGTAAAAGTAACATCGCTCATCATCTGATGCCAGCCATCGAGTTTTTCGCCAGCCTGAATCTCACCGATCTCATGTAGCACAGCCGCATCGAGTTCATTGTCGGTCATTTCCGTTAACGCTTTATCTAAATTTTTGTCAAAATCATAACATCGGATAGCTCTTGCCATGGCATTTTCTGGTTTGTTCCAGCGCCATTCGTCAGTTCGCTCCCAGATTAAGCGTTTAAATGATTCGCGACGTATATAGATGATCTTGTTCTGACTCATCGCTGGTGGTGAAGTTAGGTCTCGAGCGTATTCCTTACCGCTGATATAAATCGTGTAGCCGTTTAATGTTTTCGTCGTTTCTAAATCAGCTAGAAAGAAGTGAGGTTTGTTTTTAACACCGTAGCCACCGCTGTAAATCAGGTTGTTTGAAATTAGTGACAGATTGATATCTGTCGAATCAAACGGGTCGTGAGTGTCATTATCGATGAGTATGTTGTGGTAATCATCATTTTCAAGTTCTTCCCACAGTTGTTCACGTTCGGTTAACCATTCTCCAATGTCGTCCGTAGATAATTTATCGCTGAATGTATGCTGTTTTTCCCAGCGATAAAATTCGCGCATTTTTAATAGATACACGCAGAGCGTGTAATTGCCGGCATGTCTGGCATCGGATATGTGACAATTTAATTGCACGATGCTACTTAGTCGTTGTATATCCATTATGGGAACGTAGTTAATAACTGTTGCTAACAGTATACTATTCATCTAGTTAGAGTGTACATCGGCTTGAGGAAGCTTATGAAAATCAGAGTTAAAAACAAGTGGAACGATAAAAATAAAGAACGCACACCAGAAGATACTGGCAGTGTTTTGAGCTTTAATTTTTGGAAAGTAGCTAGCGCCAACGTCATGCATCTAGAAAACGAAGGTTTTCAGACGGATACACATTTCCAGCGTCTGGATATTATCGCTGAATTTACCGCTTTCTTTGTACATGTCGTTGATCGTGTTATTTCTGCCAAGGAATACTCAGCTGAAGATCGTCAGGCACTGATCACAGCAATGGCGTTAAATCTGGCAAAAACTATGCACGATAACCGTCGTGATGTTTCTGATGATAAAGAAACAGATTTTAGAGCAGAGTATATCGCTTTAATGAACGAACGGATGAATGAGTACAGTGCGTTCACCTTTGAAGAAGGTAATCAGCCTGGGTTTCAGATGCGTCGCCGTGTGGGGGAACATGTACGTGATGTGATGGGTGAGAAGGATAATAAGTGGATACCTGATCAGGTGATGGATATTGAGATACCTGATGCGATGAAAGCGTTTAAGCGAGTTACGCGTGGTGTGTTATAGGTGATAAGCAGATAAAAGTTTGTCGTTTATTGCTTCAGGGTAGGTCGGGCACTGTCCGACATGTGGTGAAAGGTAAGCGCTTAAATAAATGGTGGGCAGTGCCCACCCTACGATATTATTTATGATGCGTCATAAAAAAGGCCAGTACAGGTATCATCCGTACTGGCCTTTTTTTATTTGAACTAAATAACTTACTTATTTAGCCCATTTGCTGAAGTTATCAGCATTTTTTTCTTTACCGTCTTCGTAGCCCGCTTCATAAGCATCAGTAACGCGTTGCTCTTCACGAGGTGGGT
>WTCC01000362.1 GCA_013138755.1 Gammaproteobacteria bacterium | reverse complement strand
AAAGTGGATGCCATTACCGACATCATAAAAGAAGCGCTGTAAGTGACTAAACCCCGCTTATTAAGTGTCGCCCAAACTGATTAAAATTTAATCACAGCACTGCCAATGCCAGTAGTTAAGCTATTATATTCCTGTGCAGCTGCAGACTGATCGAGTTTTATGCGAATGAATTCGCACTCTTGTTAGAGTACTAGTAGCCATGATATTTTTGCAAACACTGAGCAGCCTATGTATCCTGTAAATTAACCGGTTGTGAAATGGAACAGGAAAACTAATGCCAGAATCTCAATCTCCACAAAAATATCCGATTCCAAAAAATTGGATCATCAATGTAATACTCATTATTGCGTTTGTCGCGCTTTATTATTCTCTGACACAGAAGCCAGTAACAGAGCCTGCCTTTGACATACCCTATAGCGAATTCAAACAATTGTTGAATGATGGCGCGCTGGCATCAGTCACCCTGAAGGGTAATCGAGCTGAAGGGACTTTATTACAGGCGACAGGCATTGGCCCGCAGAAAGAAATGAGCCGGTATTTCAAAACTCGAATTCCTGATATTGGTGATGAAAGTCTGTTACCTGCTCTCGAAGCACAGCGTATCGAAGTAAAAGCATTTCCGCCAGAAGCCGAGGGTGGTTTATGGCGGATACTGCTTAGTATGCTGCCATGGATATTTATTATTGCTTTCTGGTTCTGGATTATTAAACGGGCACAAGGCAACATTTCAGGCGGGCTGGGCGGCAAAGGCGAGTTGGGGAAATTTCTGCGCGGCTCAACCAAAACAGCTGAAATTCCCGATGTCACTTTTGATGATATGGCGGGTCAGGAGTCAGCTAAACGGGAAGTTACCGAAATAGTTGAATTCCTCAAAAATCCTGCTCAGTTTCGTGCACTTGGCGCCGAGATGCCACGCGGCATATTACTGATGGGGCCACCTGGCACAGGTAAAACACTCATGGCCAGAGCATTGGCAGGCGAAGCCGGTGTCAGATTCTATTCCATTTCAGGCTCTGAATTTATCGAAGTTTTTGTCGGTGTCGGTGCATCTCGTGTTCGCCACCTGTTCGAGGAAGCCAAAAAAAACTCACCGGCGATCATCTTTATCGACGAGCTCGATAGCATTGGCCGTACCCGCGGCACCGGTCTCGGTGGCGGCCATGATGAGCGCGAACAAACCCTTAACCAGATCCTCGCTGAAATGGATGGCTTTAGCGGTCATGAAGCTGTCATCGTACTGGGCGCAACCAATCGCCCGGATGTTCTCGACCCGGCATTACTAAGACCCGGGCGTTTTGATCGTCATGTGGTTCTGGAATTGCCAGACCGTAATGACCGCATTGCTATTCTCAAAGTGCATAGCCGCAAAGTCCCCCTGGCTGATGATATAAACCTGGAGCAGATATCGGCCGGTAGCCCCGGTTTTTCTGGTGCCGATATCAAAAATCTGGTTAATGAAGCAGCCATGTTAGCCGCCCGGGATAAGGCAACGAAGATAACGATGAGACATTTTGATGAAGCACGCGATAAGCTGATGTTGGGAACGATACGTACCCTGGCTATCCAGCCGGAAGAGCGGCATCGTTTGGCCGTGCATGAATCCGGTCATACGCTGGCCGCCTATTTTATGCCCCATGCAGATCCTATCTATAAGGTAAGCATTATTCCTCGTGGCAGGGCTTTGGGTGTGACCCATCAATTGCCCGAACATGAACGTCACACGCTGCCAGAGGATTATTTGAAAGATCGATTAGTGGTGATGATGGGCGGTCGTAGTGCTGAACAGGAGCTTTTGGGTAATGTCAGTTCCGGTGCCGATGATGATATTGCTCAGGCCACTGCCCTTGCCCGCGCCATGGTCTCGCGCTGGGGTATGTCCAGTGAGATTGGTCCTGTAGACCTGCGCGATAGCGAGGAACATCCATTTCTGGGCAAAGAAATGGCACAACCGCGTCACTTTTCTGAAAACTCGGCGATGTTGGTGGATAAATCTGTAAAAGAACTCCTGAGCAATGCCGAAAAACAGGCCATCGAATTAATTGCAAAACACCGGGAACAGCTGGACAACCTGATTGACGAACTTGAAGAACATGAAACCCTGAACCGGGAACAGATTATGGTTTGCCTTGGTAACAAAGTAAGTCAATTAAAGTCGTCGTCTACAAAGTCAAATAAGTACTAACATGGAAAAATCCGCGGCAGATTTTTTCTGCATCGTGAAGCTATTATTCCTGCTATGCCTGTTCTTTCCTACCAGCGTGCAGGCCGATGCCTCATGGGAAAAACAGTCATCACACCATCTGGCGCAGTTACTAAAAAGTAACCCTGAACAATTGCTGGAACTGAATACGCCAGAGCTGATCGTTTTTTATCGTGAACGCAAACATAAGCCCCTGTGGTTAGATGCAAAGGGTCGGCTAAATCGTGCTTATGATTTATTACATGTCATTATCCATGCCGAGGATGAAGGTCTCGAACCTTCTGATTATTACCTTGAAGAAATTAAGAAGTACTGGGATTCAAAAGAACCGAGGAAATCGATCTATCTCGACCTGTTATTGACAGCGGCCCTCTATCGTTACAGCAACCACGTGTACTCAGGCAGGTTCGACCCGCGCGACTTGGATGTCGAGTGGCATATTCATAACACGCCTCTGGATATCCGCAGCCTGTTTGCAGATGTAGCCAGCAAAGAATCCATAACACAAGCACTAAAAGAACTTCCTCCTCAGCATCTCGGTTATCAGTCATTAAAAAAACAATTGCTGCGATTTCGTGACCTTAAACAGCAAGGTGGCTGGCAGAAGTTTAAACCGGGCCCTACTCTTGAACCCGGTATGCATCATCGGCAGGTGTTGCAATTAAGGCAGCGGCTGGAAATGACAGGTGACCTGATCGAGTGCGCTTTACGTGATATTGATATATTTGACCATGCCCTTGCAGAAGCAGTTACGCGTTACCAGCTGAGGCATGGCCTGGAAGTAGATGGTCGCGTTGGCGGGCAAACGCGCAGGTCTCTGAATATCACGGTTGATGCCAGACTCAGGCAGGTTCGCATCAACATGGAGCGCTGGCGCTGGATGCAGCGACAGCTTGGAAAACGCTACCTGATGGTTAATATGACCGGCTTTGAACTTTACATCGTGGATAACGATTCAGCGGTACTGGCCATGCCCGTCATCATCGGTAAGTCCTACCGGTCCACACCCAGTTTTTCAGGGCTGATCAATACCATGGAATACAACCCCTATTGGACGGTTCCTACGAATATGACCGTGGAGGATTATGTTCCGCGACAGATTAATGACCCTTCCTTTTTTGCAAAAAAATCATTCAAGCTATACAGAGGCTGGGGTAAAAACGCCCGGGAGATTGACCCGCAAACAGTAAACTGGAAGCAACAGGACAAAGATCATTTTCCTTACTGGTTGCGCCAGGATCCGGGGCCAAAAAATTCCCTGGGCAGAGTCAAATTCCTTTTCTCCAATCCGTATCAAATCTATCTGCATGGTACACCGGACAAGCATCTGTTTGATCGGATTGTTCGTACCTTCAGTGCGGGCTGTATCCGGGTAAAAGATCCAGTTCAGCTGGCAGCCTATCTCTTGAACGATGGTAGCCAGCAGATGGAAGAAGAGATACTGGCGAATATCCATCTGGGCACCAACCAGAAAGTGAGCCTGCCCATCACCGTTCCTATTTACCTTGTATACTGGACCGCCTGGGTCAATCAAGATGGCAGCATGAACTTCAGGCATGATATCTATGGCCGCGATACCCGGCTAAACAGCTTATTTGATTAATAACGGACCGAATTTGTGTGAATCAATGTAGTTCTACCGGATTCTAGATAAAAACCTTTAAAATCGAAGAAAATACCCCATATTGTGGTTATTCGCTTAAAAATTAATATTATTAGTTATGCCTAAAAAACATCAAAAAAACAGTAATATCCAGCTCTCCCGAAGAGGTTTCCTTACTTCCATTGCCGGCGCAGCGGTTACCTTAACAGCACCCAATGTAATTGCGTCAACTGTTCAAGTGCGTGATCGTGAATTGTCCTTCCACAATACCCATACCGGTGAAAAACTTTCCGCCACCTTCTGGTCAGACGGAAAGTACCAGGATGATAGTATCGAGGAAATTAACTGGATACTCCGAGATCATCGAGCAGGCATCGCAAGTCCCATTGATCCAAAGTTGCTCGATCTGCTATACCAGCTACAGACGAAAGTTGAACATCAGGGAGAGTTTCATGTGATTTCAGGTTACCGTTCGCCTGCTACCAATGACATGTTAAATAAACACAGCTCAGGTGTAGCCAAACGCAGCTATCACATGCAAGGAAAAGCTATCGATGTCCGTATGCCAGGTTTTGATAGCAGACAGTTACACAAAGCTGCAATATCACTAAAAGGCGGAGGTGTTGGTTATTATTCAAGTTCTAACTTCGTTCATCTGGACGTAGGTCGGGTTCGATATTGGTAATAAAATCAATCTTTAGTTTTCCCGCTCCCTTTTATTTTCTTACCTGAACATCTAGATATTAGTGCCCCTATTGTTATAGCTGTTACAGGCTTTTATTAGTAAATGATTTAAGCCCTTTAATTTAATGCAACAAACCAATATACACACACATGCAAGCTCTGCTCCATTACACTGATGTCAAGCATCAATAGCCATGAATGATTATTCGAAATTTCTGAAAGAAGTTGAAGGCATGAATGAAAAATATGCTTCGATTTATTTGAACTGTGAGCTTGAACCACTTGCTATGCCATTTTGGTCATGGCAGCAGATCCAGAATGGTTTTAGCTTGAGACAAGAATGGGAAGTGGATGCTTCATTAATACCGTTTTACGGTGATTGGCATAACCTGTTTTGTCTTAAAGAAAGTACGGGCGAGATCATAGCGCTGAATGATGATCGAGAAGTACAGTGTAAATGGGCTTCCGTCAAAGATTTTAAAAGTTGTTTATCTGAAAAAGAAATTGAATATGACGATAGGCCACAAATAGATAGCACATCGTTTTCTCCTGATCTTTTTGAAAAATCGAATGGGTTGAAGAAAAAACATTAAATAGTTCCTTCCTGCCAGGAGGAAAGATAATGAGCTTGGGCATCGGTCAGTTGATCTATCTGAATATCCATTGCCTGCAGTTTTAATCTGGAAATCTCATCATCGATCGCGGCAGGTACGTTATGTACAGAGTCTGTCAATTTACCCTTCTGCTCTGCCAGATAAATCACCGACAAAACCTGATTCGCAAAGCTCATATCCATTACCGCTGAAGGATGTCCCTCTGCTGCTGCTAGATTAACCAGTCGCCCTTCTGCCAATAGCCGTAGCCTGCGGCCGTCAGCAAGGGTATATTCATCAACTGAAGCTCGAGGATGTTGCTTACTGATACTCATTGCTTGCAGGGCGGGTATATTGATTTCCACATTAAAATGCCCTGAGTTAGCTAATACGCAACCATCTTTCATCACGTCCAGATGCTCCTTATCAATGGCATGCTTGTCACCGGTCGCAGTAATGATGAAATCGGATTGTTTTGCTGCTTCGCTCAAGGGCATGACACGATAGCCATCCATGGTGGCCTCCAGTGCCCGTACGGCATTGACTTCTGTTACGATCACATGTGCTCCGTGACCTTTTGCCCGCATTGCAATGCCTCGCCCGCACCAGCCATAACCGACTACCGTAAAGTTTTTTCCTGCGATCAGGATATTCGTCGCACGTATTATCCCATCCAGAGTGCTCTGGCCGGTACCATATCGATTATCAAACAGATGCTTGGTCATGGCATCATTCACTGCGATGACAGGAAACTTGAGTTCATCACTCTCTGTCATGGCGCGTAAGCGAATCACACCGGTAGTCGTTTCTTCCGTTCCCCCCAGCATGTTGCTTATTAAATCAGTTCGACTCTTGTGTATCTCACTCACCAGATCAGCACCATCGTCCATGGTGATTACGGGCTGATGATCCAGTACGGCATTAATATGCTGGTAATAGGTTTCTGTTGATTCTCCCCTGATGGCATAGACAGGAATTTTATATCGTTCAACCAGTGCGGCGGCAACATCATCCTGAGTACTGAGTGGATTACTGGCGCAGAGAACCAGGTCTGCACCGGCCTTTTTCAATGTGACAGCCAGGTTAGCTGTCTCAGTGGTAATATGAAGACAGCCGCTCATGCGTATCCCTTGTAATGGTCGTTCCGTAGCGAAGCGGGCAGCCAGTTCCTGTAAGACCGGCATTTCCTGCAGAGCCCACTCAATACGTAACTGACCTTGTTCGGCCAGGGAAGAATCTCGAATATCACAATCAATGTCTTGCATAATAAAGAACCTTACGAGCCCCTCCCAAAAATATTAGGCAAATGATTTCAGTTGAACGGGCTGTCGTTTGTCACCCCAGGTACCGGCTTTGTCTTCGAACACACCTGCACATTCAGCACCACATTTTTTACAGCATCCCTTTTCATCCAGATTCCAGTCAGAAAGGACATACCAGTCACGGCCTATTAATCGTGTGTGACATGAATGGCAGTAGGTGCTCTCGCCATCAATATCATGGACATTGCCGGTATAGGCGTAATGTACTCCGTTATCCAGTGCGATTTGTCTTGCACGGGTCAGTGTTTCAGTCGGGGTCGAGGGAACGTCCATCATTTTCCATGATGGATGAAATGCGGTGAAGTGCATCGGCACATCCGGTCCAAGATTGTCTACCACCCAACGTGTCATCTCGTTAAGTTCTTCTTCAGAATCATTCTTGCCAGGAATAAGCAGAGTGGTGAGTTCAACCCAGACATCAGTCTCGTGTTTGAGGTAGATCAGGGTATCCAGTACCGGTTGTAAATGCCCACCGGTTATTTTCCAGTAAAAGTCATCGGTAAATGCTTTTAGATCAACATTCGCGGCATCCATGTATTTAAAAAACTCCTTTCGAGGCTCTTCATTGATGTAACCTGCCGTCACCGCAATCGATTTGATATCATATTCACGACATGCTTTGGCAATATCGATAGCGTACTCCAGAAAGATTACCGGATCATTATAAGTATAAGCAATACTGCGGCAGCCCAAATCTTTCGCCACACGGGCAATTTTTTCAGGTGATGCCTGATCAGCAAGAATATCTATCTCTCGAGATTTACTTATATCCCAGTTTTGGCAAAATTTGCATGCCAGATTGCAGCCCGCTGTGCCAAAAGACAGTACTGGTGTTCCCGGTAAAAAATGGTTTAGTGGTTTTTTCTCAACGGGATCAATACAAAATCCACTGGATCGTCCATAGGTCGTCAGAATAATCTGGTCATTTTTGTTTGCTCTGACAAAGCACAGTCCCTGCTGCCCTTCATGTAACTTGCACTCGCGTGGACACACATCGCACTGAATGCGACCGTCCTCCAATCTGTGCCAGTATTGGGTTGGAAAGGTATCTGTAATTTCCTGCTGATTCTTGTTCATATTCACCACACTTGATTGTTATCATCCATGTATTATCTGGTCAAATAACAGGCTAATGCTGTTACTCAGATAAAATATTGATTCAAATCAAGATAGAAAGTAAAAAGCTAGTCATCTGCATGGTTGCTCAGATTAAAGGTGATGCTCAATCCCACTTTCACACAAAACTATCAAGTATTCGTTTTTTTGACATAGCACAACTAATACGCGCTTATAATGTGAAATAGTTGGACTGTTGATATGTGCCGGAGAAGCAAATGGAAACACCCAGAACCCTGACCATCGATGGCAACCAGGCCGCTGCCGAGATCGCGCATCTAACCAATGAGGTCATCGCGATCTATCCGATTACCCCCGCATCACCCATGGGTGAATGGGCGGATGAATGGTCCTCCCGTAATAAGCCGAATTTATGGGGAACCGTACCCCGTATTATCGAGATGCAGAGTGAAGCGGGTGCAGCCGGTACCATTCACGGTGCTCTGCAAACCGGCGCTTTAACCACCACCTTTACCGCCTCACAGGGATTGTTATTAATGATCCCCAACATGTTCAAAATAGCCGGTGAACTGTCGCCTGCCGTATTTCATGTCGCTGCCCGTTCGATTGCTGCCCAGGCACTTTCAATCTTCGGCGATCACAGCGACGTAATGACTGCACGTACCACCGGTTTCGCTTTTCTTGCTTCAGGCTGTCCACAGGAGGTTCTGGACATGGCCCTGATTGCTCAGGCAGCCACACTGGAATCACGTATTCCCATCGTGCATTTCTTTGATGGTTTCCGTACTTCGCATGAAGTTGCAAAGATCCAGGCAATCGACACTGAGATCGTCAGGCAGATGATAAAGCAGGAAAACGTCACTGCACATCGTTTACGTGCACTGTCACCCGAACGCCCTGTTATCAGAGGTACCTCACAGAACCCTGATGTATTCTTTCAGGCACGTGAAAGTGTCAACCAGTATTACCTGGATATGCCGGCTATCGTGCAGAAGGTGATGGACCAGTTTACCGCCCTCACCGGCCGTACTTACCATCTATTCGATTACGTTGGTGCTGATGATGCTGAGAAGGTTATCGTGCTGATGGGCTCAGGTGCTGAAACTGCAGAGGAAACGGTTAACTATCTCAATGCAAAAGGTGAGAAAATCGGCCTGATCAAGGTACGCCTGTTCCGCCCCTTTGATGCAAAAGCTTTAATCAATGCACTGCCACAAACTACATCATCAATCGCCGTGCTTGATCGCACCAAAGAACCCGGCGCAGATGGCGAACCGCTGTATAAAGACATCGTCACCGCTTTGGCTCAATGCTGCCTTGAAAATCGATGTAATGATAAAAAACAACGGTTCGAGCAAATGCCTATTGTTATCGGTGGACGTTATGGCCTGTCATCCAAAGAGTTCA
>WTCC01000177.1 GCA_013138755.1 Gammaproteobacteria bacterium | reverse complement strand
TGATGAATTCAAACTCAACGTCTTTACGTCGTTGTCTGGCTTCGGCCAGTGTGGTCTTGGCGACAATGAAGTTATCCTGAAACTGTCGGTACTCACGTAAATTTTCCGAAAGTTGAATTTGTGTGGTTAATAGTTCGTCACGTGCAACAACACCGGTTTTGTTTAAATCTTTACGGATATTGACCTGTTCTTCAAGCAGTTTAACTTCCTCTTTCATGATGCTTGATTGATTCAGTGAGCGTTGTTTCTCTGATTTTTTCTGTTCTATCTGCTTGTCTATCACAAGTACTTTTTGTTTCTGACTGTTTAGCTGTGCCTGATAGATAGTCAGTTGTTGTGTGGCCAGTTCCGGGTAACTGTTACCTGTTTCTCCAAACTCAGGACTACGGTTTTCGATTAAGGCATGTAAACGTTCCTGTTCTAATAATAGCGAAGCGTATCTTACCGACATCTGTTCGAGATCAGCCATGGTAGCAGGTGGTGAAAAACGTAGTAGGGATTGTCCCTTGTTAACAAAATCACCATTACGCACCAGTATTTCACTGACGATACCGCCTTCCAGATGTTGCACATTGTGTATAAGGTCTGCGGGTATGACTTCACCACGTGTTGTTGCTACTTCTTTTATTTGTGTGATATGTGCCCAGAGTACGAGTGCAACAAGAAGTCCGCCACTAAACATTATTGCGATATTAATAATATTTATTGGTGTGGTTTCTTCTAATTGTATGGCCTGATTTAAGTAATGCGCCCTGGCTCGTGGTAGTCCGGCGGATGTATTTGCGGCAAAAACGATATTATTTTCTTTCACGAGATATTCTCCAGCATCATATTGATAACCGTGTCTGCGTCACCGGTAAACTTAACCATTCCCTGTTCCATAAGAACGGCTTTGTCAGCAATCCGGATATGTGAGGGACGATGGCTCACCATGATGATGGTGTGTTTACCTTTGAGTTTTTTAAGTTGTTTAATTAATCGTTGATCGCTTTCATCATCAAGAGAGGCGCCGGGTTCATCGAGTAATAAAATTTGTGCGGGATTAACAAATGCACGTGCCATGGAAAGAGCACGGGAGAATCCTGGTGGCATATGGTCGCTCGTGTTGTCGCCAATTCGGGTATTAAAACCTTCAGGCAGAGAAAGAATATCATCAAGTACACCAGCTTCTTCGGCTGCACGGTGAAGGTCATCATCAGTTGCCAGGATGTTATTTAAACGCATGTTTTGTGCGATAGTGCCATGAAACATGTGAGTGACCTGTGGCACGTATGAAATAGCACGGCGTAAATCCATTGCGTTGAGTTGGCGAATATCCAGGTCGTCAATTGAAAACGATCCCGCCTGTGGACGATACATGCCAGCAATTAATTTGACCAGCGTTGATTTTCCCGCACCGGTGTCACCACAGATGGCAATCATTTCACCTGGTTTTACCTCGAAGCTTACGCCAAGCAGTGCCGGATCTTCTTCCGGACCGTAGCGGAAACTGACGCGATCAACATTGATTTGTCCTTTAAGCTGAGACAGTAATAAACTTGACTGTCCTGAATGTTGTTCGACTTTAAGGCGCATTAGCTGATTGATTTGTGCAATCGATTTTCTGAGCTGTTGAAATTTAAAGAAGGATAAAAATGCACCCTGTAAAGGAGATAACACGCGCCAGACTAAAGCCATGGTTGCGATTAATGCACCGATTGTCATATCACCATTGATCACCATTAGTGTGCCAAAGCCTACGGTAGCAGCACCTGCCATGGTCATCAGTGATTGAGAAACGCTGTTTAATATACTGCTGGCAATAAAAGTTTTATAGCTGGCCATTACTGAATCGCCGGAAGTTTCACGGAAGCGTTCCCACCAGACTGATTCACCACCGATGGCTTTTATTTCTTTTCGGCCATCCATACTTTGCATTAACATGCGTTGTTTATTTGTTTTGGCAATGCCAGACTGCATTACAGTAGAGTTAGTGTGTGGGAACCAGAAGGTGCCAAAAATAATATAAGCAAAGATGACCGCGACGGGGATGATAGCTAACCAGCCTGCCAGTATTGCTATTACACTGATAAATAAAACAGCAAACGGAATCTCCAGCGTCATGGCAGCGTTTGGACCAGTGAAGAAGTCACGTACGGAATCAAACTGCTTCAGGCGAGAAAGCTGTGATGCAACAGTGGATCGTTCAGTGAAGACAGGCGGCAGGAAGAGTAACTGCCTGAAGGTTTCTGTGCCAATTAAATAGTCTATTCGCCCGGCAATAGTGCCGAGTAACTGTGCCCGCAGGTAACGCAAAATTAAATCTGCGACCAGAAGCATGGCTACACCAGTAATAAGATAGGGCAAGGTTTCAGCTGATTTTGCACCAATTACTTTGTCATAAATAACCATAACAAACAAAGGTACAGTTAGTGCGACAAAGTTTATCAGGCAAGTCATTGCCAGTAGATGAATAATGAGGTGTTTGAAGCGGTGAATTAATTTATAGAACCAGCTGTCGCCAGCATCGTTTATACTCATGCCGTGACTAGGGTGTGTATCGGTAAACACGTAAGCGGTACCACTGGCATTTGTCGGTCTTATGGTTTCATATTGCTCAGTCTGTGCATTAAAACTGCTTATATTGTGATTTTCTCGGCTGAGTAAAACATGTACTTCATCTTTGTCTGTCACAAACAGACAGGGGTACAGTTCAGGTTTGATATCTTTTAGCTGTGTTTTTTTTGGCGTACTGTCATAACCGATAGTAACAAGAATGTTTCTCAGGTCAACCAGTTCAAGTCGATCAGCAAAATGCGGCAGTGCTTCGAGCAGTTCACGGGCATAATTATGCCAGCCGAGTTCTTTAAGCAATGGAATAATGCATGAGGCATAAGGAGAATCGTCATGAAACTCATCAAGTTTGTCGTTACGAAGTGCTTCTGCAAGACGCTCTGAAAACGGCAGAGCTGGATTTTTAGCGATGGGCGGAGGATTTATTTGAGTAACGTTCATTGTCTGTCCTATACGTTGGCAGCGCGATTATTATTATTTTGTGTGAAACTATTGTTTGTTGTTTCGATAAGTTTCTTATCCTGTAATTTAAAATGTCGGTTACATAATCTTAGAAATGATGGACGATGTGAAACGATAACCAGGGTTTTTTCCAGTTTGAATTGTTCGATAACATTATATAGCCGAACATCGTTTTTAATATCAAAGTTTGCGTTTGCATCATCAAACAGCATAATCTTAGGGTGGCCAACCAGTGAACGTACCATGATGATTTTTTGACGGACGCCTTCAGATAACGTGTCAACTGCCGCGCCACCAACCTGAGTGTCCAGGCCGGAAGGCAGGCGTGTAATGATTTCATCCAGGCCTAATATCTTGGAGAGTTCTATCGCCTGATCGATAGCATGGCCTTCTCGATAAAGTGTCATGTTTTCAAGAATGGTTCCTTCGAATAATAATCCGCGTTGTGGAACGATACCTATCTGTGCCCGCAAAAATTCAAATTCATAATCAAAAATATCTCTGCCATCGAGTTTTACTTCGCCTGTGTCTGGATGCAGGAATCCGGATAATAGAGAGATGAGTGTTGATTTGCCTACGCCGTTATTGCCCGTGATAGAAATACTGTCACCAGCATTGATGATTAGTGAGATATCTTCAAGCAGGTTTTCTTTTTGTGTAGGGTATTTGAAGGTAACATTTTTTAATTCTATTTTTCCATCAATGCCTTTTTCAGATTTGAAGCTGCCAGATTTCTCTTCTGCAATGGAGTACAGTTCAGCGACTTTGTCATGTGCAAGACGTACTGATTGAAACTGTGTCCAGATGTTCATCGCATTTAAGCCGGGCTGTA
This sequence comes from Gammaproteobacteria bacterium, assembly GCA_013138755.1. Taxonomy (GTDB): domain Bacteria; phylum Pseudomonadota; class Gammaproteobacteria; order SZUA-229; family SZUA-229. Next base: position 618 of record WTCC01000177.1, on the reverse strand, counting down.
GTACTCTGCTTGAAAGCATTGTTCCCGCAGCAAGCGCACCAATAGTCAAAACACCATCGATAACATAGATGCTGCCTATGCTGGCAAAACAGACCACAGCCAGTTGCGAAATAGTTGCGCCGATACCTTGTACGGTGCTGTTTATCTTTGCCAGTTCACATACACTTTCCGCAGAATGCTTTTGTAAGCGTTCATAGCGGCGTAACATCAACGACTCCATAGCCATGGATTTAATGGTGTGTATACCAGTGAGTGTTTCGACGATAAAATTCTGCCGTCTTTCTTCCATAATGGATCGCTGCTTTAAAGCAGCATGAAGATGATTACCAACCTTTGACGACACAGCAAAAAATATTCCCAGTAAAACAAGTGGAATGAGTATGAGTGGACCTGCTATTACCCAGATTAGCGTCAGAAAAATAAACACAAAGGGTAAATCCATCGCCAGGAGAATGGACTGGCTGGAATAAAATTCCTGAATTTTTTCCAGTGCATGCATTTTGTCGAGATAAAAACTAGTCGGTTTGCTGCTATAAGCGGTGGATTCTGCATCAAGAATATGGTTCATTGCATTCATGCTTTCACGATGATCAAAACGAGCGCCTTCCCAGCTCAATA
>WTCC01000080.1 GCA_013138755.1 Gammaproteobacteria bacterium | reverse complement strand
CCTGGGTCAATGAAAACACTCATCTGGTATTACCCGACACCACCGTGGAAAAATCAAACAGCTTTCAGTTAGGCGATACCACTTTCACTATTAACTACATGGGTAAAGCCCATTCGGATGGTGACCTTACATTATTAGTCGAGCCAGACAGAGTGCTATTTTCAGGTGACATAATCTTTGAAGGCCGCATCCCGTTCGTCGGCAGTGCAGATTCTAAAAAATGGCTAGACACATTAACTCGTTTGGAAACAGGTGGACTAAAGGTATTAATACCCGGTCACGGACCAGCATCAGATAACCCCAAAGAAACTATCTCTCTAACACGCCGTTATCTAGCCCACCTCCGTAAAGTATTGGGTGAAGGCATCGATGATCTAACACCATTTGATGAAGTTTATGCAGACGCCGACTGGACAGAGTTTAAAGACCTGCCCGCTTTTGAAGAAGGCAACCGTATTAACGCCTATCAGGTGTACTTGTCGATGGAAGCAGAGTTACTTGAACAATAAAAGCAACAGCTGTCGACCGATATAGAATCTTCACATTTCTCACCAACTCTATAGCTACTAGTCATAAACAGAATCTTGCCAATCTAGAATTAATAAAACTGTAATCTCTTCGTCCCTTTTAATAAAAAAACCGTTAAAAAATCAAACTAAACCATTTCCTGTAGCATTAAGACATATGAATACCCCAACCAAAAACCGTTGGCTTTCCTGGCTCGTTTATATCGTACTTTTTCTTGTTGTTATGCAGGGTGCAAGCTGGTGGAAATCTCGTGACACACAGAGTGGCAACCTATCTGAATTTAGTGGTGAGCTGATGAACGGTACCACCTTCACGATTGCAGATTTTTCAGGCGAACCCGTTTTGTTCCACTTCTGGTCGACCTGGTGTCCAATCTGCGACCTGGAAAAAAACAGTATAGAGTCGATCTCTCATGACTACCCGGTAATCAGTATCGCCTCGTGGTCGGAGGGAAAGACAGAAGTTAATGCCTATATGCTAGAGAACCAGCTGACTTTTCCGGTGATGCTAGATAACAGCGGTGAACTAGCTCAATCCTTTGGACTGAAAGGCGTACCCGCCAGTTTTATTCTCTCACCCGATGGTGAAATAACGTTTGTCGAAACGGGCTACAGTACCGAACTGGGTCTCCGCCTTCGCCTTTGGTTATCAACTCTGTAAGACTCACAAATTCGGCTTAACAAAGAGCTGCATTTATAAATAATGATCGTTTGTCATCGAACCACTTTGATTAACTATTATGAAAAACAGCACCCAACCCACCTCAATCAGCCTTATATTTGACATATAAATCAATAATATAAAATAAATCCTAATATTTGACTTATATATCAATAAATTTTAATTGATATTTTTATCAAAATAGCTATGATTAAAGCTCTATTATGATAAATAAATCAAAATGAATGAACCCGATATTATTAATGAGATTATAGAAGCTGCCAAAGCACAGAGCATCAGTCAGGGCGAATTAGCTTCGCGTGCCGGTATCCGTCAGGAAACGCTCTCGCGTGCAAAGAAAAATTCGAACTTGAGCTTTAGCACTGTGTTGCAACTGGCGCAAATTGTCGGCCTCAAACTTAAGCTGATTACAGATAATCCCGTCGCTGACAAAGTACAGGAAGGCACCCTGTTCCCATCATAAGAGCCCACCATGAGTACTGATAGAGAAGCCGTTGTCTGGACACGCCTGAGTGGTGAACCCAATCGTATGGGCAAACTTTATGTCACCGATAAAGAATGCCGTTTTACCTATGATGAAAGTTACCTGCAATTAAACTTACCCGGCCTTGGCCTGGTGTACGCACCTGAATTTTACGGTAACACGACGATCAGTCGTGAACGAAAAAGTCCGTTTGATCTGTTCCCACCGATTCAATCATTGATACCACCACGACAAACCGATAATTTTCAACGTAACCTGGCACTGAAGTATTTACAGACAAAAAATAATCAGCAGTTTTCCGCCACTGACATGACGAGCTTTGATGCCGACTGGGAGATATTAAAAATTTCCGGCCATGGCGGTATCGGCCATCTCGATATTTTCGAAGATGATAACATCGCGGAAAACTGGTACACGAATCCACCGCGACATGAGTTGCTGGAAATCTCTGACGAGCTAGGGTTTTCATTAAAACAGTTCATGACCTGGTTTGAAGAAGATATCGAAGTGTTCATCCAGACCGTTGGTCCTACCCCCAGCGTCGGTGGCGCGATTCCTAAACTATTATTATCCATCCCTGAATCAGGTTGGGATGGTCGTATCGGCTTGCCTACCCGTATAAAAACACCGGGTATTATCGACATCGTTTTGAAGTTTGAACAGACTACACGATACCCCGGCATCGTTGAGCTGGAAATGCTGGCACTGGAGATGCATCGCGAAGCAGGCTTTGATGTTCCGCGCTACTGGCCCTGTATTTTTAAAGGCATGCCGGCATTAGCCATCGAACGTTTTGACCGCGACCATAACAACACACCCTTATACAGCGAAACCCTGTACTCCATACTCGCCTCAGGTATACCACTAAACAATCATTATGATTACCGTTACGATTTAATCGCGCAGGCAATCGATCTGTCACCCGTTGAATTAGTTAGCGATACGGTCGATGCTAAATTGCATTTATTCAAACGTTTTTTGATGTCTTTACTAACGGGCAATGGTGACCTACATCTAGAAAATTTATCGATTACCTGTGATGACAATATCAAAGGTTTCTCCAGAATCTATGACCCTGCCCCCATGCGCGCTTATGCACAACACGATATGTTGAGTGTTATGCCTTTTGGTGAATACGGGGAAATGCTCGATGGCAGTGATGACGCAGTGACACTCAAACTTGCCGTAGAACGCTTTGCTAAAATTTGCGGCTTAAACAAAACACAATTCGAAGACATCCTGACTGATTACTTATCCAAAACCAGTGAGTTTAATAAGCGTGTTGGTGAATTAAAAACAGTGCCTGATGAAAACAAAGAACGCCTGATAAAGCAAACAGAGGATATACGAAAAAAACTGCAGATTTAACTCGACGCACATATCTGCTATGAGTCACGTCCATGTAGACATTAACTGTTCAGAAACACTCCACGGTTAATAATACTTGATTAACGTTTTTCTGCTTTTAGCTGTTTAACAAGCGTCTGAATATGACCAGAATTAGCGGCCAAATCTGCCTTTCCCGTTCGTGAGCTTGACCGTATATATAATGCTGATCGATTTGTATCGATGACTTTCACTTCAACATAAACATCATCTTCAAACAAAAAAACAGGGGAACGCACAATAAAGTTGGCGTTATGTGCATCTTTATCGTTTGCAATAATCCCCCACCCTAACTCATTCCCTGTATTAAGAACCTGCTGATAAAGCTTCTCTGCGTCCATCATAAATACCGGTGTACGCAATTCGTCAAAATAAGGATCATCCGATGTCGATGCTGAATTAACCGTAAAAAAAATAGCCAGCCGTTTAGCCGTACCCGGTGGCTGGGAGATATGAGCCTGGTTTCTATGCAAGGTAAAAAAAACCATCACCGTAACGAAGACGATAACAATCACTATTATTTTTAATAAAGTTACCATCTAACCCCCTTGATATACCTTCTCAGCACTATGCAATGCCCTCATAGTAACAGCTTAATCCTGCCATTAGCTACAACAGACAATACGTTTTTATAGAAATTAAAAATACTGTTTGACACATCTGACAAAATAAATCAGTATCAAGTCATGATTAATCAACTCTCACAACTGGTCACGCACTCTATGATTATTCGTTTTCGCTGGAAACGAATGCGATGGCCTCTTGTCTGTTTAAATTGAGTTAAAAACCTAATAAACACCAAAAGGCCACTGCATAATCAGTGGCCTTTTTTTATGTTCAAGGATGAACGG
>WTCC01000299.1 GCA_013138755.1 Gammaproteobacteria bacterium | reverse complement strand
CCCGGCGGATGAATACTATCGTGATAGCTCAACTCTACCTGTGTTGACTGGCCTTCGATATTGATAGCAAGTAACTCACTTTCCAGCTCTTCCAGGGCACGCTGCGGCGTACCATTGCGTGGTGCATAAATGTGAAACAAAGGTAATGACTTGTCCTCTTCGGGCTCTGCACTCCATAATTCAAATACAAGAAAGGCACCGTAATGTTCACTCTGGCGTTGCGCAATTTCCTTAACAAGCTGCACCAGTTCTGAATAGTGACGTTCTCTGGAAGTCGCCAGCAAGTAAGCAGCTTCACCGAGCAACAACCGTTCGGTGCCTACGTCTTCCCTTTGCAGTGGACGACGATAAACACAAAGAAATGGTAACTGGCGATCGATATGCAAACGACTGCCATCGGGCAAATCACGACGCACCAATTCGTTACACGCCAGTGCCTTACCAATCGTTGTTATTAACTTATTGTCGATACTAGTTGCCATTGTTTTCTTCCAGGGCATTCAACTCTTCCAATATGCCGGGGATCGTCGACTGCAATGCTTTACGAATGGCCCTAAGCTCTTCTTCATCAGCTTCACCTGTCCATTCATCCATGAAAAACTTTTTAAACTCTATGGACAATACACATGCGGAATCCGGGAATTTACTGTGTATCCAGCGCGCAAGTTGCCGCCCTTCAAATTTTATATTTTCTCGCACATCAAGATGCCGGCCAAGAAAATCAAATTTCTCCAAGTCTTTTATAAAGCGATCAACGACGCAACCACATAGCTTGTGATCCAGTGTACCGGTGCCGATATTTACTTCAGGGTTGTGTAAAGGATCAGCAGGCGGGCCATCAGGTCCTTGCCGACGATAGTTATAAGCATGGATATCGAAAATAACGAAGCGTTTGTAATGATTGGTCAGTTTAGTCAATAACACTTCAAGCTCATTATAAAAAGCGTCATACTCTTGCAGCGAATGCTCTACTAATTCGTCACTGAGTGGTGCTTTCCATAAATGCAGACCCCAGGCCATTTCGGGTGAACGATAAACGGCTTCATCACGCTTACGGTTCAAGTCCACTTCAAAACGAGAACGCGTCATGACTATCCAGCCAGGTACAATCTTGACCCAGCGATCCGTATAGGGATCTTCTTCACGTAATCGTGTAGTCTCATCCAGTGCAATTAACGGCAATAGTTCGCCTCTTATGTTATGACCAGCGTGGACGGCTGTAGCAAATATAGGACCTTCGCCTTGATGTTCTAACCAGATATTGTTTTCTAATGTTGCCATTTATAGTTCCTTAAAGGTTAGAAAAAATAGACAGTCTATTTATATATTATCTCTTCCTTACCTATAACAGATGTGAACCTACCCTTTCCAGAAAAATCAAAGAAACGCATCACGCTTATTTTCAAATTCAACAACAGCTTTGAGGTAGTTTCTTCCAATTACTATAAATAATCAAACGGCTGCTTTTGGCTAGTTACAGCCATCTACCTAAATATGTCGAGGGTCTCTTATGGGTCGTTTAGCGACTCTTGAGCGAGTAACTAACAACAAAGTATTCCAGTGGTCGCCACCAATAACGGACAGTCAGCACAAACAAAAACGACTCCCGAAGGAGCCGTAGTCAATTATTTTTGTGATATGGTCGAGGCATTTATACTAGCCTTAGTATCGTCGTCTTGCAGTAAGGACTCAAGCTTCTCAAAATCTTCAATAGACACTTGACGTCGTTCAACGCTAATCATTCCCTTATTCTGGAAAACCTTAAAGATGCGACTAACCGTTTCCATGGCAAGACCAAGATAATTTGCAACATCTGTACGCGTCATGCTTAAGTTAAATATTACAGGAGAATAGCCTCGTAACTTATTTTCCGTAGACAAATGAACAAGGAAGTTAGCTACTTTTTGTTCTGCCGTCATTTTACTCATAACAAGCATCATCCTTTGCTTAAGTATAATTTCTCTACTCATTAATTTGAGAAATGCGTTAGATAAAGCTGGATATTGTTCCGCCATCTCATCAAATTCAGCTAATGGTATTTTACAAACGGTAGCGGTTTCAAGCGCAACTGCCCCATAGTTTTGTTTTGCATGATTGGAGATATTCAAATCTATAACATCTCCCTGAAAATAAAAACCAGTTATTTGTGCATCACCATTCACATTCGTAATATATGTCTTAAAACTACCAGAATGAACAATATAAATAAAACGTAGTTGGTCGCCTGGAACAAATAAGTGTTGACCACGACCCCACCTTTCATTATGTATGGTGACATCACTGAACTTTTTTCGTTCACTAGTGCTTAATATGTTGGTAGAACATAGATTTCTTACTTTGCACCGATTGCAAATACTATCTAGTGCTTTCAGTTGGGTAATTTTATTCGAGTGTTGTATGATACTTTCTCTCCATGACTGATATAAATACCAATCCTTTTTTTTCTCATTTACTTATCATTGCAACAAAAAGATGCATGAAATTTATCTCAAGCAGAACTCAAAATACGCCAATCTGACATTTTGTCAACAGCCACACAAAACATAAGTATTTAGTTGATTACTAACATAACTCTAAATAACACGCGGAATTTACGGTTGGAAATATCTATTTTCTTACAGTCGCTGAACGTCTGCTTCAGTTAGCGACTTTTGAGTGAGTGAGTAACTAACAACAAGATATTCCAGTGGTCGCTTACCGACCAATAACAGCCGTTCAGATAGTATTTTTATGTGTAAGTTGAGTCGTCTCGATTGGCTTAAATTGTTAATGAAACAAGGGTTGTGTAATCTCCTGTAGGAATAATTAATTACATCTAAGCATTAGATGTTACTGATATATGCTATATGGTCCGACGTGTCCGTATAGTAACTGTTAGTTGCTTAAAGAGAAGTCTAATCTTTAAAGGAAGTGGTTATGAGGCTGTTGTTTTTATCATTTGCTGTTCTTCTTGCATTAATTGCAAGTGCTCAAGCAAATGAAAGAGAGCAAACTGTTTGTGGATTTATTAAAGAACCATTGCTTTTTTGGTTTTGGAGTTCAGCTGCGCCTGAGCCAGATGAAAGCAGAATAAATGATATAAATTATATAAAAGCTACGAAGTTTAATACGTCTGATGGCAAAACCCTTAGGGGATATAAGTACCTCTCAAATGATGGGAAAGGAAATAGAACTCCTCCCAAGGGTTATGTGTTGATGGCACTAGGGAATGCAATGATCGCGGATCAAATTATAGGTGAATTGAGAGATTTTGCAGCAAGTAGCTATGATGTGTATATCTATGACTATAGAGGTTATGGAAACTCAGAAGGGAAAAGAAGAATTAATGCGATAATTGAGGATTACAAAGAAATTATATCTTCGTTAAATGGCGAGTATGAAAAACGATTGCTTTACGGAATATCTTTAGGGGGAGCTATTATATTAAATGCCATTGGGTCTGGCGTTGGTTACGACTCTGCAGTTATCGATTCAAGTCCAAGTTTACTCTCCGAGCACGGATGCCCTGAGCGCATCGATCCTATTAAAAACCTTCCTAAGGACTCTAGAAAACTGCTTGTAATTACAGGAAAAAAAGATCCGGTTCTTAATGATAATATGACTTCTTTGCTCAGAGTTGAGGCCCAGAAAAGAGGGGCTAGCGTAATAGATGGAGATGACTTTTCTCATCCATTTATGGATCAAAGTATAGCCGTTCATAAACGAAGAATGAAAAAGGCACTCGACCATTTAGTAAATGCTTCAAATGGTGTGGAAACCAATTAATAATGATAATGTTGGTCGTGTTGCATTTGTAGGTATCTTGGGTGTTATTGGAATAATTAAAGGGGACGGAGGGATTAAATATTGATCAATTTTCAATATCTGCTTCCGGCCAAACTCAGACGGTCAAACTTTTGTGTCACACAATAAAAACGACAGCCATAAAGACTGCCGAAATCATATTATGAATTAATGCTCACAAATTCATGGTTATTAGTAAATATGATAACCCAACGACCACTAAAAAAACCGGAACAGAGTAAATCAATAAACAAAAACCAGG
>WTCC01000057.1 GCA_013138755.1 Gammaproteobacteria bacterium | reverse complement strand
TATTCTGCACCCACTCGGTATTCCATACCAAGAAATTTACTCTAGAACATGATGTAGGCATTTCATATTCATGCTACAAAAAATTTCTAATTTACTATTAATTAAGAGTGGCGAACAACGTCAGGTATTTTATTTCCTCACCTTGTTTTTTTGTGTTGGTGCCGGTATGGCGTTAGGGCGTGGTGCGTCTGAAGCTCTATTTTTCAAGCGTTATGGCATTGAATACTTACCGTTGATGTACATCATTACCAGTGTAATTTTGTGCATGGTCAGTATCGTTTATGCTGCCTTTGTTGATCGCTTGCCACCTGAAAAATTTTACAAAATATTATTTACTATATTAGCATTATCGCTACTGGGGAATTGGTACGCAGCCAGTTACTGGACGACAAACCTGGTTTACCCTGCCTTTTTTCTTTTATACGAAGTTGCGTCAGAGCTTCTGCTTATTCACAGCGCAGTCTATATCAGTCAAAATTTTGTACAGACTCAATCCAAGAGACTGACACCTATCATATTAGCAGGACATCAAATTGGTGTGATTTCAGGTGGCATTATGCTGGCTACCGCATCGCCCTATCTAGGTGTGAAGAATATGATGCTGCTGTGGATACTATTACTTTTTATTAGTTACCTGATAATCAGATACTGGCACACTAATAACGGCGTATCACCCTATTTTAGATCAGGCAGAAAAGGTAGCTCCAGACTCAAACAATCATTCGAGCAGCTCTCTCAAGGTTTAAAACTGATGAAAACATCACGGCTATTACGGATGGCCTCATTCAGTTTGTTTTTCATGGTCGTTTCCGTATACGTACTAGCCTATGCTGTTAATAATATCTACACTGAACAATTTGAAACAGAAGAATCTCTCAGCACTTTCTTTGGCATACTCACTGCTGCCACGGGTGCTATTGCGTTACTGATTCAGCTATTATTAACAAATCGACTTATATGTAGCCATGGCCTAAAAAAAGTAAATTATATTTTTCCACTAACCAGTATCTTCAGCTACTCTTTTTTACTCTTTAGTTTCTCCTTACCCGCAGCCATCTTTGGTAGCTTTAATAAAGACACACTAATGCCGGCCTTTGCCAAGCCTGTACGTAATATTTTCAACTCTTCATTACCTTCACAATTACAAGGTCGCGCACAGGCCATCGCAGTTGTTCTAGTTATACCATTAGGATTAGCCTTTGCTGGCATATTTTTATTATTGACACAGAGCTTTGACGACATACATAACTTTCTTATTATTGGCTTAGCTTGCTCCATTGCTTTTCTGATTTTCAATAGTGAAATGAATCAAGCGTACGCAAAAGAAATTCTATCTAATCTTAAAAAACGCTTATTCGTCCCTGACAAATATATCAATTGCTTTTTACAAGGCAATCAAAAAGATGTTATTAAAACACTGGAACAAGGAGTGCTCAGCAATGATGATGACATCAGTATTGTCTATGCAGATGTATTAAGTAAGTCGGCACCAGACAGAGCAGCATTACTTATCCCACAACGAATAAAAGATTCAAATGATTCCGTTAAAGACCAGATGATAAAGATTTTACAGTCAATAGAATCGACTAATTCCAGGGATAGCCTTATAGAAATACTAGGTAGCGGTGACATTCATCTTGATGCAACTATATTGAAAACATTATTTCATTCACGTAATCCAGATGAAAAATACCGCGTGGAAGCATTATTAGATAATTCAGAACCAAGAATGAAAGCAGCAGGCATATATGGCGTACTGCGCTACCCGATTCAGGAGTTATCTGAAAAAGCTATCACTGAATGGGGAGATATGCTTAAGAGTGATGATGAGAGTAGTTATATACCCGCTGTAGACTTACTCACTACTGATTTTAAAACAATCTACCTTCAACCTCCCCTGAGACAAATCGTCCAACAAAGAATCAGGAAACTGTTACGACATGATGATAAGTACTGCAATAAAGTTGGACTCAATATACTATCCACCTGGCCGACTGGGAGCTTCGAAAACATTGAAGATGAAATTCTATCTTTATCAACAAATGATGACTGTGATATCAGAGAGGCATGTATAAATACAATTGCCTTGTTATCAACTGCTGAACGTGAGAAATTATTATCCAATGCACTCGAAGACCAACATCCTAATGTCAGAGATAATGCAATAAAGACGCTTTCTTCTACTGAGCCGGATGATATTGAATACGTTAAGCAGTTACTGACCAGTAAGTACATGAGATCCCCACGTAGCATACAGACGATGCTTAAATATTTAATGGCGGCTGGTACAGACGCTAGTACAATGCAATCAATAAGCTTGTTTCTTGCCGATGAAGCTAGAAAGTTAAAGAATGCCTGTCATTTTATAAAAGATATGGACAGAAGCAACTCACAGGAGATGACGCTACTAACATTGACACTAAAAGAGCGAATCATTGATATCACCGATCTCTCTCTTTACGCTATTCAGGCATCGAATCATGAGGAAGACATCGCTGTCATACGTGCAGGATTAAACAGTAAAGATAAGAGACAGTTTTCGAATGCGTATGAATTACTTACAATGCTAAACAACAAAAAGCTCGCTAAACTCATATTGCCTCTATTTGATGAATCCATGTCCTCAAATAAGACCGGTAACAATAATTCACCTTTTAAAAATATTAATGAGTTGACCAGATGGCTTCAAGATAGATCAGACCCCTGGTTGAAAGAATGTGCAAGTTATTATTCAGCAACTTTAGACAACAAATCCTATGTCTGACTTGATCGAAAGAATATTGCTGTTAAAAAGTTCACCTGCCTTTAACCACGTTAAGACAGAAGATTTACGGACTGTTGCCCAGGCACTAGAGGAAGAGACATACTTTTCCGGTGAACGCGTATTTGAGATCGGTGAACATGGTGATTGTATGTATATCATACAATCAGGAAAAATAGGCATTTCACTGGACGTAGTCGCAAAGGATACAAGGCAATTTATTGCACAATTAGCAGAAGGCGACTGTTTTGGAGAAATGAATTTATTAGATGATTTACCACGGTCAGCCAGTGCCCATGTTATAGAAAACGCGACACTACTGGTTCTTGAGAAGTCACGACTTAGAGGCCTTATTATAAGTTACCCCGAACTAAGTCTAGGCATGCTTAAAAGTTTAAGTTTACGACTCCGTGAAGCCAACCTATCAAGATGATGAAATGATGAAAAACTCTCAGCGACTAATTATAGTTTTATCACTACTTTTTCATATTAACTTATATGCTGAAGAATCATTAAAATTTAGCAGTGATCCGCATTATAACGATATTGGCTTTTTTGATATTCATATATGCAACTGGCCAGAACGACCAAACTTTTTTAAGATATTATTCTCGTCAGAAAAATACGACCAGATAGAATCAATGGATGTATATACACCTGATGACCACCTACTCGTTAACCTCGATAAAACAAGGTTTAAGATTTTAAAAAGAAAAAACAAACCGAATAAAAAAGTTTATATGCTAGATATCGATATACCAGAACAAGCCACAACAGGCTGGTACAAAATTGATGTCAAGTCTAACGACGGCACTATATATCATGCGAAAGACTATGTCATCATGACTAGACTTGAGCAAGTGTCCAGGATGCATCCTTCTGATGAGAACAAAGAGTTTAATTTGCCGATAACATTAAAATGGGACCCTGTTGCTGGTTCACAACACTATCAAGCTTTTGTCAGAGATGTATGGACAGAAAAACTCGTCTTTAGATCGAAATTAATCGAAACACCAGAAATAAAAATTCCTGACAATAAACTTGAACCTGGTGGAGAGTATTACTGGGTGGTACATTCAAGAGATACTAACGAACATCTCCTACTTGGAGACTTTCACATGGGGTCACTGAGTAAAAAAACATATTTCACAGTAGCCGAATAAAATAAATTCCTTACTATCTATGTCAATCTTTCATTAGTGCGAGCAAGACGCGTACTCAATATTTCATTCAGATTATAAAACAATTGTGCTGCTATACGTGGATAACGCCGTTTTAGTATTTCAAGATTTTCAAGTGTAATACTCACTAACCTCGAATCTTCAATCACATCAACATTCGCAGTACGTGTAGCAAAAAACAATCCTGCTTCACCAAAGGTATTCCCACGACCAAGTTTTTCCAAATCAATCTTCTTACCATCGTGATCGAGCGAAACCTGCAAGCTACCATTGATAACTGTATACATCTCTTTCCCTGATTGACCAAGCTCTATCAGTCGATCACCTGCCTCAACTTTTTTAACTGTTGCCATACGTACAACTATACGGGCCTGGAAGCTGCTGAGACCTTTGAATAGAGGAATAGTATCTTGTGGACGTTCTCCTAGATCAAGCGTTAAAACATCCCACAAAGTTGCAATCTTCATGCGGCTACACAGAGCAGGCGTTAAAAAGAAGTCTGATAACCAAGCTACCAATAGAGCAAAACTGGCCATGGCTCCTACTTGAGCTTGCATCCGTAAATCACTGCTAGTCAGTAATAAAAACCCTACACACAAGGCCAATGATGTATAGGTAACAGGTCTGCCAACTACACCTAATGTCATCTTTGTCGCTATTTCCGGATTATGCTCTGTTCTTGCAATTCGATTAAAGTGCGTAAAATAATGAATCGTATCATCAATGGCTACTCCAATAATCATTGGTGCAATCAGACTAGTGCTTGGATTTAAACTGATACCGGTGATACCTAAGGTACCGAAATAAACAACAACCGGTACGATATTAGGAATAATCGCTATGAGGCCAATCTTAAATGACAAAAACAGACTAGATAAGATGAGGTACACGATGATTAGCGTTAAAAAGACACTCTCGACCTGCCCCCACATAATATCCTGTATAGCCTGATTCATGAGAACAGCGTTTCCAGTCGCCCTGGCAGACATATGGCCTGGAAGTTCTTTTAATCTGACGTTGATACGATTCACCAAGTTTGAAACATCATCTGAATCAATTACTTTTGCACGAACTATAATATTTATCGCGCGGTAGCTGGTGTCAACAAGACGTTCAGTATCATCATTTCCCGTGAAGAAAAGCAGCTGCCCTATGACTTTTTTACTATCCGGAATTTTATCAAAACTGGGGGCATCATCGTTGAATGCACGGTTAACGAATTTGATGTAATTGACCAGAGAGGTGACTCCACCAATTTCAGACTGAGCTTCAAGCCACTGTTGCAATGCCTCAATTTCCCTTAAATTACCTGGTTCTTTAAAGGCATTTGGTATCGGGGACTGCACAACAATATTGAATGGGTTAATGCCATTCATCTTTTCATTAGCATGCTCAAAAGATTTCCTTACTTCTGATTCAGAATCGAAATTACTGATATGCTCTATACCTACACGCAGGTTCATCATTCCTGCAACACTAACTACGCATATTGCACCGACGATGAAATATATAGCTATTCGATGTCTGGAATCAAACAGGGAAACACGATTAAGGATCGTGTCAAATCTAGAAATATTGTCGTCAGGCTGAAGTTTTATATCCGACTTTGAATGACGATGCAGCAAAACAAATAGCGCTGGAGCAAATGTCAGTGAAACAATTGTTGCATAGATTACGCCTATGACGGCAAAAAGACCAAATTCACGAATAGCGCTTAACTCACTCAAATAAAGAGTTGAGAAGCCAATTGTAGTTGTTAGACCGGCAAGCATAAGTGGTAAAGATGTACGAAATAGAACCGCAGCACTTTTATTCGCATCTAATTGCTCACTTTTTGCGGCAACCCGAAAGTCAGAAACCACATACATAGAATACGAGAGTGTTAAAATCATTAACAGCGGCGGAACCAAAGCCGTTAAAATATTCAGTGAATAACCAAAAGCTGCAATGGTTGCAACCGTAAAAGCAACAGAAATAATAACCGTCATCAACGGTACTAGAACACTGATTACGCTACGAAGCATAAGCCATAACAGCATCATCATCACCAGGGTAATCATTGGCGGAAAGCTTACAAGGTCTTCTAAAACAGTTTCTGTTGTAGCAAGTTTTATAAGCGGAGAGCCTGTTACCGAAATTTTTACACCATTGGCTTCATCCGCTACAATGCGGTCAATAGCTGCCTTAACCTGCTTGAGAAATTCAAGATCCTCGTTATCCTCAAGGTTTACAAGAATAGCTGTGGTGTCCATATCTTTAGAAACTAAAGCAGCAGAAAGTAGAGGATTTGCCATTACATCACTGCGTAGCGTAGCGTAATCTTCGTCTGTCTCAGGCGCCTTTTCCATCATTGGCGCAATATCCATCCCATATTCTGTAGAGCGTATCGTCAGTGCGTTAGTAAGTGAAACAACACTTTGTGCGCCTGGAATTTTAGAAAGTTTAGCTGTAAGGCGTGAAATGAGATCGATAGATTGTGGTGAAAAAATATCACCAGCATCAATGGCCAGCATAATTGTTTCATCATTTCCGAAGGTTCTCCTTGCTAGCTGATAAAACTCCCAGCCTTCGTGGTTCTTACCGAGCAAAGACCGCTCTGATGGGTCGACCTTGATATGTAATTCGTTAGTAAAAGGATTATATATCTGAAAAGTTGCCAGTATGAAGAAGCTCAAGACTAAGCCAATAGTTACTATTGGATACCGACAAATCAGTACTGGTACTGATTTAAAACGTGCAGATTGACGGATATCAGTTGATACCACGATGTTCCTTTAGTTGTGCGGGATCAAATAATTCCTCTGAAATAGGTGGATCCACACTGACTGAAAGTATATTTAAAATAGTTTCGCTTTCTTTCTTTATATCACGCATCAAGAATTTATGAGGAATCAGTATGCCATCGACTATTTTTATCTGATCAGGGTCCGTTAATAGTATTTTACGTAGCTTATCGCCCTGCTCATAGAATTCCACTTTCCGGATGACACAGGATTTTTTATCAAAATATGAATATATCTTCTCATACCTCGACTTTTTTTCTTCTCGTGGAATTACAGCGAACACATGCATCGGCTCACCATTAATCTCTGCATCCGGCCGTTGTTCGGAAATTGCAGTAGACAACATGTTATACATCCACTGCAAATCCTCATAAGAGAAATCCATACCGTACATCGATGATGAAATTCTTTCTGTGGTTATACGGCGCACCTTAAATAATGCAGGCATGTATAAATAAATCTCGTTACCTGCATCTTTCTCAAGAAACAGCAGTCGGGAACCAAGAATATCATCTGGTTCATCAAATATAGCAAGCATATTTGAAGTCCCTTCAGAATTATGTTTCCAGTATATCTTTGCAGAGAGAACATCATCTTCGTCGTTCAACAGGCTTTCTGATGTCAGCCTGACACGCTCGATAGTCGAAGATTTTGGCGCATTCTTTGTGATGCAGGCTTCTATTTCCGGGGCAATTTCGATGGCCCCTGCATTGATTGCACAGGCAGACAGAAGTATGAAGAGCGTAGTTCGAATAATGATTCTTAAATTCACTGGCCAAGCATCCTTGTTTTCTAATAAATTACGGTTTAAATCAATACATTAGTATGCAATTTAACGCTCTTACCCTAACTTTGCAAGGTAAAATCGTCGACTGATTAAACCGCACTGTAAGCGCAGCAATCATTCGATTACTTAGGTTTTAACCGCCCTTTAAAACAGAGGAGAAAATCTTAAAACCTGCCATCTCACATTTAACATGCATAAGCACAAGTCAAGATATTAGAAAACCACCCTATCTTGGCCAAATCCCAGACATCGGCCCACTATTCATCGGTGCAGCCATTTCATTCACGTCATAGCTCATAGAATTGACTGCATGCCTCATATTAGAGAGGCGTCCGGTTATTTCCTGCATATTTACATTAATTATGACCATATCATTATCGATGGCAGTAATATTTTTATTTATTTCAAAGACCGAGCCATTTATCGCTCTGAGATCATTATCCATCTGAGCCATCGATTCGACAATAACCGGCATTCCGGAGATGCTCCTGTTCATCGAGTCTACCGACAGGGTAATAGCATGCATATCTTCAGACATAGTGCCAAAATTACTGTACATATTTTCCAGATGTAACGTCATATCGCTCATATTATTGGCCATCTGATAGATCATGAACCCTAGATAGATAGACGAGAGCAAAAGAGTGGTAAAAACCACCTTTATGATAAAGCGTGTTTTTGCAGCGATCTTGGTTCCTACTCCGTCGAAATATTCCATCTCCTCACGAAATTCTGTCATCGTGCTAACAACCTGCTCCAGTACGTCCGGAGATTGCTCATCAGCCGTGGTTTTGCTTTCTGTATTCATAACTAATTTAGTGGGTTAAATTTATTGAACATACGCATCGGACCGGACATTCGATTTACATCTCTACCAACATGCTGAACTGCAGGGTCAAGTGAACGCATCTCTACGGTCATATTATTAACCTGATTGGTTATACCGTAAACCTCGTTGTTAAGATTGGCCATTGTGCCATTCATGCCTTCGACTTCAGTCCGCATATCACCAACAGAACCACTCATGTCACTGGTTATCTGAGTTATGGCTGACACATAAGAAATATTGTTCTCCATGCTGGAAACAGTCGTCCTCATCCTCGTCATGTCCTTCGAGATAGAAGAAAATTGTCCATTCATGGTGTTCAGCGCAACAATCATTTCATCCATTTTAGAAGTGAACGCGAATAACATAATAAGGAGCACTAAAGTCACCAGGCCAAAACTCACCATGCTGATCCGAAGGATTGAAGTCACGCGCTTAGCAACACGAATGTTCATGGCGCCGCGAATCTCCATCGCTTTTCTGAACTCATCCGTCGCTCGTAAGATCTGTTCTTTTTGCTCAGCTGTTATTTCCATCAATAACCTACCTCGAATCTTTACTCAGATAATTTAGTTTTTACAGAAGCCAGGTTAAAATAAGGCTGCCACGACATATTTTATTATAACTATATGAAATATAGCATAAAATAGCATTCTTCAATGTTGTTTTATCATCTAGCAAACACAGAAATTAGAGTGATATTACGTTTAATAAATGGGGAACAGACACTAATGGTACTTACTTAAGGAAGGTTGCACACTTTTCTCGTCATACCGGCAAGCTTTTAGCCGGTATCCATCTAGTAGATGGTTCGTGCCTATAACCTGGTTGCGTCCTTGATTCATGGATTCCGGCTAAAAGCTTGCCGGTATGACGGTATCTAACTAGATATAGGCTTAAGTAAGTGCCATTAGTAACAGACGCCTTTTACTGATTTGTAATTTAGGTATTCATAAATATATTTAATGCATAGCGTATAATATCAACAGGACTTGACCGTTCTATTTGATACAACCTTCAAGGGATGACATGGGGTCGACTCATGTAAGATTGTGATGAAGCATTTCTGGTGTGGATTCATTAAAATTTATCCAGAATCGCTCTGTATTCTCCCTGTTCGCCGGGTAATACAAAGCTAAACTAATAGACGAAATAAGCATGTAGAGCCGATGGCAGAGTACTTGCGGACGCGGGTTCAATTCCCGCCATCCCACCAAACAACGAAACCACCCTTGCGGTGGTTTTTTTGTTTGTGGATTTGGTGTTGAAGTGAGCATAATGAATCTGTTTCATATAATTCACGATAATCAATCGAGCCTGACTCCACCAATCTTGTGCCCCCTCTGGTCTTAATCTACCATTGATATATGATGACTGATAAACAAAGTCGATAAACTTACAGAGTAATGGATAAAATAAATGAATGAACAATTAATGACTATCAAAGACTTAATACTTGATATGAATGGTGGCTCGTATGTATTAATGGCAATAATTTTGGGTGTTAGTTGGCTGTCATATCTATTTTCGTGTCGAATTATATTGGTGTTTTTAAAGAAATTCTTTAGACAAACAGCTACGCATTTAGATGATATTTTAATTGAACAGGGCGTACTTAACCGTTTAGCATTCGGTGTACCTTTGTTGGTAATTTATTTGTTTTCAGACTTGTTCCCTGATTATAGCCACATCATTCAACAGTGCTTGTCTGCCTTGATGGTTGTCGTACTTATCCTCATTGTAAATGCAGTGCTCGATGCGGTTAATGAAATTTATAGTCGAAGCAAATTTGTTCACCAGCTTAATATCAAAAGTTATCTGCAGATTAGTAAACTTATATTAAATATATTAGCTGGCATTATTGTTATCGCCATACTCATCGATAAATCTCCTATATATCTGTTAAGTGGTATTGGTGCTTTAACCGCTGTTTTACTATTGATTTTTAAAGATACGATTTTATCGTTTGTTGCCAGTATTCAAATACATTCAAATGATTTATTTAAAATAGGTGATTGGTTAGAAGTCCCTCAATTTGGCGCGGACGGTGATGTTATTGACATTGCTTTACACACAGTCAAAATTCAAAACTGGGATAAAACGATTTCGATTATTCCTGCACATAAGTTAATTGATTCCTCATTTAAAAACTGGCGAGGAATGTCAGAGAGTGGTGGTCGCCGTATTAAACGTGCTATATATATTGACCAGACCAGTATTCGTTTTTGTGATGAGGAAATGATTACTAAATTCAGGTCTATTGAACTTCTCGCGCCATATTTGGCATCAAAAATATCTGAAATAGAGACATCTAATTCAGATAAAAATATAGATATGCATACCTTGGTTAACGGTCGTCGGTTAACCAACATCGGTAGTTATAGAGCATATATTGAAGCCTATTTAAAAAACCATAGCAAAATTCATGATAAACACACTTTCCTTGTACGCCAACTTGCGCCCAGTGAAAACGGTATACCTATAGAAATTTATGTGTTTACTAACATCACCGATTGGATTATTTATGAAGCGATTCAGTCAGATATTTTTGATCATTTATTAGCAGTGTTACCTGAGTTTGGTCTGCAAGTTTTCCAAAACCCTACGGGAAAGAATTTTGAACAGTTAAAACATTAGCTCTAGATGTTACTTAACAGCTTTTAACGGGCGGCATCTTCAGCATTTGGATTTCGACTAATCGCGGTGGTGTATTTGTTAATGGATGATGCCGGCTTCAATCTTATTATTGAAGCGCAAGCCAGAAATACCAGAGGCGCGCCAGCAGGTATATTTATTGATACCACCGCATCCTCAAATCCGATAGATCCCGTTACGGCAAACAACAGAAGTTGGTCTTGCTGCGTAGATAACTGCTAAAAAATGCCAGCCTGAACTCACAGGCTGGCTTCTCAGGTACAGTGCGACAGGAAGATGCATAATAAAAAGATTACCAAAGAACAGACCTTAACACCCGACTCACACTTCCATGCAGGCGAGCAAGAGATACAATCGCGTATTGGTCTACTCGGGATAGAAATATCAACCCGTCACTGTAATCGGATGGCACATATCACACAGAATTACTTCACCTCAAATTACGATGCAGTAATCACACCAGATAATAATTAGCATTATGTATTCAGGAGCTTACCTGAGCAGCATTATCAGCAGCGAGCCTATACCTTAAACATGTAAACTATACCGACTAGTAAAACAACAAGATTGGTTACTACTTAAATTTGTCAGAAAAATGCTCGTTCAGCAGTGAATCGTAGTTTCTAATGCGTGTCACATAACGCACTGGCTCATTACCACGTGCGTAACCATAGCGTAGATCTTTATAATATTTCTTCTGAGCTAACAATGGCAACACTTCTTCCATATCATGCCAATGATCTGGATTTTTTCCCAGCTTCCTGGCTAATGATTGCGCATCACGGAAATGTCCCCGACCGACATTATAGGCCGCCAGCGCTAACCATGACCGACCAGGCTCATCGACGTGTTCCACCATTTTTTTCATCTTTGCCTGAAACTTTGCGCCAGCATAAATATTCTGCTCTGCATGTAACCGGTTAGTCACACCTAGAGACTTGGCCACCGGTTGCGTTAACATCATTATCCCTCTAACACCCGTTGGGCTTTTGGCTTTTCTATTCCAGTGAGACTCCTGATAACTCTGCGAAGCGAGCAATGAGGGAGAGATGTCGTTTTTATTAGCGGCGTCAATAAAGAAATCTTTGTATTGAGGTAATCTTGTTTTAGATCTACTCAAAAACTTATGTGTATCTACATAATCGAATATCTGAACAAAACCATAATATTTTTCAAGTATATATGCAAGATCATTGTTGTCTTTATAAGTTTCAAACCAATCATTGATAGCTTGAAGTAAATCATCGTTATGTTTGTTAACAACCCATGCAAGATCGGATTCCTTAGCTAAGGTATACTTTTTCTGAATCTCCGTATGATAACGTCGCTCGATGTTATATAAAGTTGAATCACTTATGGTGCATTCTGTTTTTTTACTGGCTACCTGTTCGATCAAGCCTACCGTGCTGATATTATCAACCGCGGTCCACTTAGCATCAGGATATGCCTTAATTGATTCTACGTAGCTACTTCCAGCTGCAATGACTATATCTACAGTTTTTAGGTCTTCTTTATCACGGATCTGTTTTACATTCCGATGGCAGACCAGGTATTCATTTGTTTTTTGATACGATGAAGAGAAACTGAATTCAACCTTACGTCCGTCAGTTACGGTTAGGCCAGCCGCGGCGATGTCACCTTCATGATCACGCAGAGCCTGTAAAACTTCAGCTACAGAGTCATAAACTTTATATACGACGTCTACCTGCAATGAGGCTGCAAATGCTTGCGTCATATCGTACTCAGGACCTACCAACTGATTGTCACGGTCAAAATAATACGTTGTAGGCGTGTTAGTAGTAATAATTATTAACTCACCTCTACTCTTAATTCTTTCAAGTGACGTCGGGAGTAATACCTGTTCACGTAACGATGATGATCCGTCAGGCAATGAAAGAGAAATATCTCCATCATCTTCACCTTGCCCACAAGATGTTAGCAGGAGGACTGACACCAGCGTTAGTATACGAACTATAAATTTATTTTTTAAGTACGAGAAATCAGGATTCACAGTAAATCATCAGGTAAAATACACATCGGTGACACCAAGTCTACAACATGCCTGACAGCAGTTACATAATTTAATTTTTAAAAATGAACAATGCGAATCAATCCATTATGAACAAGCTTGATCTACAGATTAAAAAAATTCATTCCGCGCCTGAAACTATTTCATTTCAAGAGACTATAGATATCATCGATGATTTTTACCATTATTCCCCTTCGCAATTTACCAATGGCTACGAAAAAGAATTAATCACAAACAAAGCAGGAAGCAATGAAGGTTCGTGCAAGATCTTTGCCTTTGCAAAACTACATGAATTGGATGATACTCAAACTTTAAATTGTTTTGGGGATTATTACCGTATCGATGTTTTACAGAATCCTGAAAATGAAGATCATGCCAATATAAGAACGTTCATGACATATGGTTTAAAGCACATACTTTTTAGCGGTTCTGCTCTAACCAAAAAATAATCAAGCACTAGAATCTCATCGGATTACCACGCTAGCTATAGCGTTAGCTGACAAGCCCAAACAGTAGAAGTATTCCATGCACGAAGCCTACCGGCAGTAACAAAATGTCTACAGCCATCATGAACCAGTCACGATTCAAAATACTCTTAGCAAATGCATACAGTGGTACGATTAACAACATACAATAAAAAACAAACTTTGGATATTCGGAAAATACTGAACGCATTAACGTTTTTCTATCATCGCTTGATACGACGACATTGACACCGTACCCCTTAAAATCTGTCTTTCGACGCTGCCGCATAGCTAGTATTACATCATCTGAATTTAGTATTAGAATAATAGTGCAACCAGAAGAGAAATAATTGACATAGTACGCCATACACTTAACATTTTATGACGATCTAATAAGATGCCCCTTGCCAGCAGACTTCCTTAGTACTTTTTAAAATGGAGGATACGATTATTTTCAGGCATTTCATAATCTTCACATAGCATCAGATTATTGTTTCCGGCTAAATCTACAATAAGCTCAAAATCTTTGATACCACTCAATGGATCTCTGCTTTTTAACCATTGTTCAAAAGATTCGTTACTAGCGCTGGTAAAGGAACCACCGTAATTAAATGGGCCGTAGATAACCAGATGCCCGCCTTTGTTTAGCAAGTTTCCTGATCCCTTCATCAGGTTAACTACATCCTGATCATGCATTATATGAATTGAGTTTGCTGTAAAAACTGCATCTACCGTGGCTACTGGCCACTCTGATTCTGATACATCTAACTTAACAGGTGCCACGACATTGATCACATCACTGTCATCTATCCATTGATTTATGCCAACAATATACGGCTCACAATCACTGCATCGCCAACGTAAGTGCGGCATTTTTTCTGCAAAGTAAACAGCATGCTGACCTGTCCCACTACCGATCTCAAGAACCTCATGACAGGTCGAGAAGATAGACTCTATAATAAAAAGAATAGGTGATTTATTTTGATCGCAGGATTCAGAATAAGGTTTCTGCATTAAAAGTTTTTCCAACAAGATTAACTGAGCACTATGTTAGACTATCTAGACAGCAACTTCCCTTACTATTCAATGTGTTTTTCAGGAACTCACCAGATAGACTGACAATAACCCACAGTCTCGTTCTCTTACTGTATTTATTGTGTGAGCCAGCATTTTCAGCTGAGGATGAAAGTATTTTTGGTGCTACAAATTTCGTTTTTTCCAATTATCTTGGCAACGGTTTCTATACAACCTCTGGCCATAATGTATTTGTTGTTCAATTCCCTTTTGAACACACGATTATCGAAAAAACAGACAGCAAAGCCGGTTGGCGTTTAAACCTCCCTGTAACCGTCGGCTTTATAAACTTTGACAATGTCAAAATTGAAGACCTACCAGACCTAAACGATGTAACAACGTTGACTTTTGTTCCGGGTATTGAATATCAATATCCAATGTCGTCGGACTGGACCCTTATTCCATTTCTGGACTATGGTTTTGCCAGAGACTTTAATCATACCTCTAACGTGCTGATCACCGGTATTGGCATAAAAAGTTACGCCGACTTCCACTTAAATGGAACGGTTATCACACTTGGCAACCGTTTTTTACACGCGCGTGAAAAAAGCAATGATGCTGACAGCGCATCTGATCATGTATTGATCGAAACCGGTCTAAATTACCTGTTAAAAAACAAATTCTCCTTTGCTAATAACTCTGTAAATACCAATCTGTATTATGTCAATTATTACTATCCTGATAAGCTGGTGTTTTTTGACCGCGCGCCAAATCCGGTAATT
>WTCC01000081.1 GCA_013138755.1 Gammaproteobacteria bacterium | reverse complement strand
CATAAAAAAAGCCGACCATTAATGGTCGGCTTAAACGGGTCTTTCGCTATAAAAAAAACAACTGCGCATTGTCTTTTTCGACATGTCGACTTACAACATTAATCATTTAGAAAGCCTTGTCAAGATTTGATGCTGAGCATCACCTGAACAAACGATAGAATGTTGTCCTATTATAAAAAAGCAACGCGTATTGTTCCATTAAGTATCAATTACTTAAAGAACTGTTTTAACACTCGGTATAAATAGTACGCATCCCATCGTCCAGCCAACTCACGAATAGAATGCATGGCAAATGTAGGCACGCCGACATCAACTGTTTTCACCCCTATCTCACTAGCCATTATCGGACCAATCGTGCTACCACAAGCCATGTCTGAACGTACGACAAACGACTGCACTGGTACATCGGCCAGTTCACATAAATGCATAAACACAGCGCTGATTTCGCTATTGCTGGCATAACGTTGGTTCGCATTGATCTTAATGACGGGTCCACTATTTAATAACGGCCCATGATTACCATCATGCTTGTCGGCATAATTAGGATGCACACCGTGAGCATTATCAGCAGAAATCATCATGCTATTTGCAATCATACGAGAAACACCTTCATCACTCTCACATAATCTTTCTAAGACTGATTTCAGAAATGGTCCCTGCGCGCCTACTGCTGAAGCACTGCCAACTTCTTCATGATCATTACAGACCAACAAGGTATTTTTTTCTCCATCATTATCCAGCAATGCCCTTAGCCCGGTATAGCAGCTCAATAGATTGTCCAGACGTGCACTTGATATAAAGTCATCATGCAGGCCGATTACTGCTGGTTGCTGCACATCATAAAAACTTAATTCGTAATCCAGTATTTTCTGAGCCTTTACTTTATTGACATCTGTCTGTTCTAAATTCGCATTAACTATCTTTAGCAGAACACTCTTAAAATTAAGCTTTGCATCGACATCACCTTCTGGAAACTTCATTAATACAGGTGGCAGATGTTTCTGTTTGTTAATTTCTCGTTTGCTATTAGCCTCTCTATCTAGATGAATAGCTAAACTCGGGATAATGGCAATCGCCTTTTCCAGATCGATTAACTGGTGCTCTATCACTCCGTCTACATTCAGATAACTGATGCGCCCAGCCAGAGATAAGTCACGATCAAACCACGGATTAAGCAGTGCTCCACCGTATACCTCAACACCGAGTTGCAGGTAATTATTGTTGATGATCTCAGGATTAGGTTTAACTTTCAGGCATGGGCTATCCGTATGTGCACCAACCATCATTATTCCTTTATCGAGTAATGGCTGATTTATCTGGAAGGCAATAATCGAAGAATCATTTCTAGTGACATAATAACGTCCTCCGGCGGGCTGTTTTCCCTGCAGATCCCATTGATCCTTCTCATTCAGGTACGTGTAACCATTAGCATTAAGAATTTCAGCCATCGTGCTCACCGCATGAAACGGCGTTGGTGATTTTGTGATGAAATCCAATAGCCCATTTACAAAGTCTACATCTTGCATGCTCTTTACCTATCTAAATATCTTATTAGTTTTTATATTTACTATACGAAATTTCTGTTTGTACAAACGCCTATGTATTCTCAGACGTAGCGCACTGCTAATTTAATCTATACAGAGTCTTCTGCTGATACCCTGTAACAACGGAGTACAAACCCGCAAGTTGTTTGTCTAAATCATTGTTACCAGTATCCGCTATCATCGGTCGTTTATCCAATGACTGTAGTTTTTCATTCGTCGCAATGATAATAATATTACTCTGATTTCCCACCTGACTAATAACATAACGAATCACGCTTTCACTTAATTGCTGGTTACCACGCCCGAAGACATGTCCCTGCCCACCAATCACCGTTACGACTAATCTCACCGGCAGATCATCGATTATTTTCAATATCGTCTGTTCATCAACATCACTGGCAACTAAGGTTTGATTGCGAACTATGTCTATCCCTAGCAAAGTATTCGGCAGAGACAATTGTTCCATTATTCCCGCGGTCGTCGATCCTGAGCCAATCAAATAATAAACATCGGTCTCCATCGATTCAATGACATCTTCAGCGATCTCTTGCAGAGATATCTCCTGCTGTGGCAGGCCACCCTGCTTGATTAATTGCATCCGTGTATCGTCAACGGGTACAGACAGGTAACCATAACACTTTGCATTTACCACCCCTTTACGAAAAGCCTCTTCATCCAGGTCCATCACTTGCGCCTCATGCAGTGACATAGGATTACCAGCAATAATTTGATTGATCATCTCACCTGCATATAGAGGTGTAACGGCATACACTGCCGAATGGATCTTCACGCCTGCTGGAATACCGACTACTGGAATCGAAACACCCTGTTCACTACTGCTGACTGAGAGTACGTCCAGAACGTCACGCGCTGTGCCATCACCGCCGGCAAACACGATCAGATCCACATTATTTTCTACAAATAAACGTATGGCTGATTTTGTGTCCTCAGCAGTTGAGTGCTCACCTCCCTGGTAAACGATCTCGCAGGGGAAATTGAGTGCACGCAAGACATCCTCACCCATAGCATTAGCTGCTGTAAAAAATAACACTGCGGTATCATCTGCACTCACCTGCTTTATTTCCTGCAGCGCCAGCACAGCACGTGCTGCTGCTTGCGGTCTGGCTCCTCGTTTTAACGCGAGTTCTACGATATCGTTACCGTCACTGCCTTTCAAGGCGACTGAACCGCCGATACCGGCTAACGGGTTGATTACAAATCCTATCTTCATAGAGACTGCTGCTTAATGTAAAACAATGAGTTTATCAGTTTAATTAACTGCCTATACAGTGGTAAAATTCGTTTTTTTTAAATATCCACAGCCACCATGAAATTTACCGATTGTTACCAGCCACGACGACAAACTTGCTCCGTTAATGTAGGAGGCGTTCTGGTCGGTGGAAATGCTCCGATCGTTGTGCAATCGATGACGAACACTGACACGGCTGATGTATCCGGAACCACGCATCAGATCATGCAACTGGCTAATGCCGGATCAGAGCTGGTACGGATAACGGTGAACGACGCAAAAGCCGCTGAGGCAGTCGCGCACATTCGTGATCGGCTGGATGAAAAACACTGCCATGTTCCTCTGATCGGCGACTTTCATTTTAATGGTCATAAACTATTAAGCGACTATCCTGACTGTGCGAAAGCTTTAGCAAAATATCGAATAAATCCTGGCAACGTCGGCAAAGGAAAAAAACGTGACGCACAATTTTCCACCATGGTCGAACTCGCCTGCAAATACGATAAAGCAGTAAGGATTGGTGTTAACTGGGGCAGTATGGACCAAGCTTTATTAGCCGAGCTTATGGATGAGAATGCTAGATTAAAAGATCCGCATGATGCACACGATGTCATGCTGGAAACAGTTATTCGCTCGGCTTTAGAGAGTGCCAAACAAGCTGAAGAAATCGGTCTTAAAAAAGACAGAATAATCTTATCCTGCAAGATGAGTGTGGTCAAAGATTTAGTCACCGTTTATCGCTCACTGGCACAACGTGATAATTATGCACTGCATCTCGGTTTAACCGAAGCAGGTATCGGCTCAAAAGGTATCGTTGCCTCCACTGCAGCACTGAGCATCCTCATGCATAACGGTATCGGCGATACTATACGCATATCTCTAACACCTGAACCTGGCGCACCGCGTGAAAAAGAAGTTATCGTCGGTCAGGAAATACTGCAGACCATGGGATTACGCTCTTTTGTCCCACTGGTTACTGCCTGCCCCGGTTGTGGCCGCACGACCAGTACTTATTTTCAGGAACTGGCATCTCAGGTACAGAATTTCCTACGCTCGCAGATGCCCGGCTGGAAAGAAAAATATATCGGTGTCGAAGATATGTCTGTTGCGGTAATGGGTTGTGTGGTTAATGGACCAGGCGAAAGCAAACATGCAAACATTGGCATCAGCTTGCCAGGCAC
>WTCC01000216.1 GCA_013138755.1 Gammaproteobacteria bacterium | reverse complement strand
TCAGCTCTTTAAATTGTGGTTCTTCATCGACTGGGGTTGACACTTCTTCTATTTCAAGCTGCTGTTGTATTTCTGCCTGTTGTTTTATATAGAATGCTACGCCACCAGTAATTACACCCAGGGTAAGAAAGACAATATTTGGCATACCCGGAATTAAACCTAAACCGGTAAGAATAGCGGCAGTAATGGCGATAGGCTTTGGCTTGTTAAACAACTGGCCGAGAACCTGTTCACCCATATCTTTAGCAGCGGATGCACGGGTGACAGCAATGGCAGCAGCGGTTGATAAAATCAATGAAGGTATTTGCGCGACCAGGCCGTCACCAATGGTCAGCAGGGTATAGTTCTCTGCTGCCTGAGCAAAAGCCAGATCATGCTGAATCATGCCGATACCCAAACCAAAAATAAGGTTGATAAATAATATTAAAATACCGGCAACCGCATCGCCACGAATAAATTTACTGGCACCATCCATGGAACCATAAAAATCCGCTTCACCGGAAATTTCCTGCCGCCTTTCGCGGGCTTCATCCTGGGTGATGAGGCCAGAATTCAAATCGGCATCAACTGCCATTTGTTTACCGGGCATGGCATCCAGAGTAAATCGTGCGTTAACTTCAGATATACGACCGGCACCTTTTGTTACCACCACAAAATTAATAATGGTAAGCACAGCAAACACCACGATACCTACAGCATAACTACCACCAACAACAAACTCACCGAATGATTTAATGACATTACCGGCCGCATCAATACCGGTATGGCCTTCAAGTAATACCACACGCGTTGAAGCCACATTGAGTGATAAACGAAGTAAGGTTGCGGCCAACAGAATAGTAGGAAACACATTAAAATCGAGTGGACGCGTGGTATAAATAACCACCAGTAAAACCACCAGTGACAAAGCAATATTAAAGGTGAAAAAAAGGTCCAGTAGGAAAGGCGGTAATGGCAACACCATCATCGCCAGCATGGATACCAGTAATAAAGGTATACCAAGACCTTTTATTGAGGGAAAACTGTTGTTTGTCATTGTCGCGCTGTAGCTCATGGTTGTCCTCTACTTCATTAAACTTGTTTATTCAGGATGATCGGGTTTTAACAGATCATTCAATTCATCGGGTATGGGTAATTCACCCGGTGTCTCCGGTGGTAACTCGCCATTTAGTGTTGCAATTTTTAAGGCAAAGACATAGGAAAGGATGGTTGCCACTGCCACATATAAACCACCAGGAATCTCCTGATCCAGTTCAGTACTGGCAAACAATGCACGTGCTAATGGCGGTGCGGAAACAATGGTAACCTGGTGTTGATCGGCAATAGTACGAATTTGCATAGCAACCAGATCGGCGCCTTTTGCAACGACCACTGGTGCTTTCATATCGCTCTGATCATAACGTAATGCCACGGCGTAATGCGTCGGGTTGGTTATAATCACATCTGCATCCGGCACTGCATCCATCATCCGGCGTTTTGACAACTCATGTTGCAATGCACGGATACGGCCTTTTACTTCTGGCCGCCCATCGGTTTCCTTGTGTTCATCTTTAACTTCCTGTTTTGTCATTTTCAGCTCTTTATTGTGCTGCCATAATTGAAAAGGCACATCGATAGCAGCAATAATAATGAGTACACTGCTACTGGCCATAAACATCCAGCCACATAAGGTTGCAACATGAGCAAGTGCTACTGGCAGCGGTTCACCACCCAAACCAATCAACTCATCAATTAACGACCAGATAATGGCTGCAGACATACTGGCGACCAGTAAGAACTTGGCCAGAACTTTTACTAATTCCATCAAGCCTTTTAAGGCAAATATTCGCCCCAGACCTTTAATTGGATCAAGTTTTTCCAGTTTGAAACTAATGGCTTTAAGACTAAAGGACCAGCCACCTAAGCCCAGGGGTGTCATTATTACCACAACAGTAAGTAAAACAAATAATGGCGCAATAAGAAGCAGACTCTGTAACGCAGTATCACCAAATATTTCTAACATTCCACTGCCATCTATTTGTTGAATGTTTTTTATTTGTAAACCTTTTTTTAATACCTCACTTAAACCTGTTAATATATTTTCGCCCATTAACAAAAAACCACCACCGGCTGCCATTAATAAAGCCATACTATTGAGTTCTTTTGATCGTGGAACCTGCCCCTTCTCACGCGATTCGCGCAAGCGTTTGGGGGTGGCCTGTTCGGTGCGTTCCTGTCCGGTTTGCTCTGCCATATCTGTATCGTTCCAGTCAGGCCGTCGCTAAAAAACGTTCAATAAGATCGAAAGCTTCCGTCAATAAACGGCTAAGGTGGGTGGTGATGGTTGGTAAAGTAAGAATAAGGAAGGCCAGTCCAACCATAATCATCACCGGGAAACCCACAGCAAAAATATTCAACTGTGGTGCGGCACGCGTGGTTACACCAAAAGCCAGGTTAACCAGTAACAATGCTGCTACGGCAGGTAAAGCTATCAACATGCCACCAGTAAACATATTGCTGCCCCAGGTTACCAACTGCCACAAACCCTCACGTGAAGGCACAAACATGCCAACCGGAAGGTTTTGAAAACTGTTTGCCAACACTTCAATTAATACCAGGTGGCCATTAAGGGACAAAAAGATCAGGGTCGCCATAATCAGCAATGCCTGGCTAATGACCGGAACCTGCATGCCATTTTGTGGATCTATCATGGAAGCAAAACCAAGGCCCATTGCCATGGCCATGCTCTGTCCGGCAATAACAAAAGCCGCAAAAACCATCTGCAGAATAAAACCCATGGCAACACCAATCAGCACCTGATGTATGCTAATGATTAATGCCTGTGCGCTAATAAGTTCTACCGCAGGGGGTTCAGGTATCACCGGAACCAGCATCCATGAAATAAAAAAAGCAAATAACACTCGAATACGTACCGGCACACTTTTTGATGAAAAGATCGGCACGGCTGCAAACATTGCACCTATACGCATAAATGGCCACAGTAGTGTGGCTAACCATGAGGTCAATTCAACACCGGTAAAATTCATAAAGACCGTCTCATATTTTCAAATTCAACCGATTAACTCTGGAATGCTCTGGATTAAGTTAATAGTGAAATCAGTTAATACACCTAACATCCATGGCCCGGCAATGAGTAAAGCCAAAGCCAGCACGATTAACTTTGGAATAAACGTTAAGGTCATCTCCTGTATTTGTGTTGCGGCCTGAATCATGCCAACCAGCAGACCAATACCCAATGCCGATAACAACAGTGGTGATGCGATTAGGGCTATAACCCATAAGGCATCACGACCAACGTCCAGTACCATTTCAGGTGTCATCTCATATACCTCTGCGTTAATTTAATTTTTTAAAACTATTCACCACGAAGCTCACGAAGAACACGAAGACGGAATTTGATAAATCATCAACGTGTGTAATCTGAGTCCACTCCATCGGGATAAAGCTTTTTGTACACTAATGTTGCATTCTTCGTGTTCTTCGTGTTCTTCGTGGTGAATATAAATCGAATTTTTAGTTATGCTTAATAGTTACAATTTTTAAAAAACATCCTGCTTACACATAAAAACTCGACGCCATGGTCCCCATGATTAATGACCAGCCGTCGATTAATACAAATAACATTAATTTAAACGGCAATGAAATAATCATCGGTGACAACATCATCATACCCATCGACATCAATACACTCGCTACAACAATGTCGATAATTAAAAAAGGAATAAAGATTAGAAAACCAATTTGAAAAGCTGTTTTTAATTCACTGGTAACAAAGGAAGGCAACAATAAAGAAAACGGTACTTTTTCCGCCGGATCCAGTTTTCCACGGCCGGATATTTCTGCAAACATAATTAGATCTGTTTCCCGCGTTTGATTAAGCATAAATTCATAAAATGGTTCAGATGCTTTCTCAAACGCAACTTCAGAACTTATCTGTTCATCAAGATACGGTTTTACCCCTGTGGTGTAAGCGCTGTTAAACACAGGCGACATAATAAAAAAAGTTAAAAACAGCGACAAACCCAGAAGAATTTGATTTGATGGTGTTTGTGCCGTGCCTATTGCCTGGCGTAATATTGAAAGCACTATAATGATGCGAGTAAATGACGTTGTCATAATCAGTGCGGCAGGCAATAAACTGAGCACGGTCATCAGGGCAAGAATTTGAATGGTGACGGTATAGGTCTCACCACCATTTGCAGCCGGCGTCACCGTAAACGCGGTCAACCCCTGCGCAGCCGACACCTTGACTATTGGCACCAACAATAGAAAAAGGAACGCCGACAATCTTGACTGCAACATTTTCTGTATAGCTTTAAGTATCATTTGTTTTCTGCCAGTACTGTACTGAGTTTTTCTGAAAGACTAGTTGCAAATGTTTTTTCTGAGTTAACCCCCTCATCTTCAAGCGGCGTTTCCAGCACATGAAGTTTGTTAATACGCCCCGGTGAAACACCAATCAATAACTGCTCTGAACCGACCTGTAATAAAATCACTCTTTCACGAGAGCCCATACTTAAACCACCAATTATCTTTAACATGCTGCCAGTTGAAGATTGCAAACGGTTCATTCGTTTGGCAAACCAGGCTAATGCAACGATACAGATCAGCACAATAATCAAACCAAGTATCAGTTGAAATAAATAACTTCCACTCATCGGGTCTGTGTTTATTATTGTTGAAGTTTTTTCTTGTGTAGCAAACACATTTATGGGAAGTAACATAAAGAAGACATTTAAACTGCAAATATTCTTAACTAAAGGTTTTATAATGTTGTTGATTTTCATCACTTTAAATTCTTGACGCGTTCAGCAGGACTAATAACATCGGTTAAACGGATACCGAACTTTTCATTAACCACAACAACTTCACCATGTGCAATCAGCGTTCCATTAATTAAAACATCCAGTGGTTCGCCTGCCAGGCGATCAAGCTCAACGACTGAACCCTGATTGAGTTGTAATAGATTATGGATGGGTAATTCTGTTCGACCTATCTCCATCGACAGCGTTACCGGAATATCAAGAATGACATCAAGATTTGTTTCCCCAGTGGTTAACTGATTGTTTTTACCATTTAGTTCTTTAAAAGCGGCACGTTCATATTCATCGGCTTTACCTTGCTGAGCCACGTTTTCCTGCACCGCTGAAACTTCTTCTACAGGAGGTTCGGCCGCTGCTGGCTCACTTCCACTTTGCTCGGCCATTGCTGCAGACCAATCATCACCACTATCGGCATTATCAGTAGTCGTTTCTTCACTCATTTTTAAATCCTCTTCCACACATTAATTAATCATTCAGGTATTCAGGTCGAGTTATTGGCGTGACATACTGCACTGCATTTTTTCCATTAGAATTACCAAGTACCCCCCTGAATATGGGTATTTGCGCTGCACGAACGGTAACCACATCCGGCATATCAATCGGAATAACATCACCTTCATTTAGATTTAACACTTCAGCAATGGTCATTTTGGTGTGACACATTGAACTATCAATTTTAACAACTGCCTGCTTTAAATCTTCTTTCAATGAGTTTGTCCATCGCTGATCGACATTGGCCTGATCACTTTGCATACCGGCATCAAGTAATTCACGAATCGGTTCAAGCATTGAATAAGGCATAACAACATGAAATTCACCACCGCCGCCTTCAAGTTCCATTTTAAATTTCTGTACAACAACCACTTCTGTCGGACTGACGATATTGGCAAACTGCGGATTGGTTTCTGAATTAAGATAATTAAAGTCCAGATTCATCACCGGTTCCCAGGATTTGGAAAGGTCTTCAAATAACCGTTCAAGTAATAACTGAATAACGCGATTTTCTGTCGGCGTGAATTCTCGACCTTCAATACGTGTGTGATAGCGACCATCACCACCGAAAAAATTATCGACTGTGGCAAAAACAAGATTAGGATCAACAACAAATAGTCCAGTGCCACGTAAAGGATTAATGTTAACCAGGTTCAAACTGGTTGGCATAAACAGTCCGCGAACATATTCTGAAAATTTAATCATGCTGACACCCACCACAGTGACCTCAACGGTCTTGCGTAGCATGTTGTACATGCTGATACGCAAATAGCGTGCTAAGCGTTCGTTAATCATATCCAGCGTCGGCATTCGACCACGGATAATGCGATCCTGACTTCCCAGTTCATATGAGACCACCTCACCTTCTGCTGCTAAATCATCTTTTTCGGTATCAATCTCTCCACTATCAACACCATTCAATAAAGTATCGATTTCATCCTGTGATAAATGCTCGTTCATGTTTTAATCCCCTACTGAATCACAAAGGAAGTGAAATAAGCAGATTCAACAACGACTTCCAGTTCATCCTTGCCTGTCATTGTTTTTAAGGTTTCATTTATATCGCTAACAACATTGGCTAATAATTGCTGTTTGCCTTCGCGAGTAGACATCGTTGCATTATCTTGACTATCAAAGAGCATTATCAAGTTACTGCGGATTGCAGGGCTGTGTTCGTCGATTAGATCCATCACCGCTTTATCGCGCGCCATCACTTCAATGGAGAACTGCATGAAACGAGCGACTCGCTGATCACGAAAACTGACGACAAATTTAGGGTCCATTGAATGATATATTGCGGGCCCTTTAGGTTCCTCCTCTTCCTCATCCTCTTCTTCGTCCTCACCTTCTTCTTCACTATCAGCACCATCTTCTGACTTTACTTTTTTAGAACTATCCGCTTCAGCAGATTGCATACCGCTAACAAAATAGAATGTTGCACCGACTAATCCACCACCTAATAAAACGGTTGCCAATATCGCAATAATGATTATTTTCAGCGTAGATGATTTACCTTTTTCCTCAACGCCTTCTTCGTTTTCCTGATCTTCTGCTTCTTTTGCCATGGTTTTTGCCTTCTCTAAAAACTCTTGTTTTTGTCTTATAAGAGTTAAAAGCAAAAGCCGTGCCAATCATTTTTTTATAAATATAGATATAAATATCAGAGAGTTGCGAAGCCTGTTTCAACAGGCGCTGGAATTTTGACGGTGCTTAAGAGGAAAGAGCCAGAATTCTGTCCTGTTATAACGGGCTTTAGAAAAGGCACCTGAAAGAGAAAAACCGACACGAAAGAGAAGTTGGCAGTCGGCAGTTATCAGTAGGCAGTAAAAGCAAAAACCTCATTCATGCTGAGGTACGTCGGTCTTTTTTTGTTTTTAGTTTTTAACTGACGACTGCAAACTGCAAACTGCCAACTTCTCTTAATGGCCGGTTTTCCATCCCAGCCACAATCATGTACGTCCCTTAAAGATTTCCTAAATATAGTAATCAACCATGCTGGTCGATAGTTGAGACTGGTTAATTACTACTTCATCCTGGTTAACCAAATCGCTGTGCCCGACGTTGTTGTTGATTATATTGCCCTGTCCCTTTGCTGTATTCTGCTCACGCTGCTGGGCGAATGACTGCTGTGAAATATCCGTATCTGCCAGGCTCAAGCCGTTGCTATCAAACATTTCACGTAACTTTGGCAGCGCCATTTCCATGGCTTCGCGAACGTTTGCATGACGACTGCTTAATGCTACATTAATCTGATCATCACTAATATCCAGTCGCACTTCTATCGGCCCCAGATGTGCCGGATTCAGGCGTATTTCAGCACTGCTGATATTTTGATTCGCCATCCAGATAATTTGCTTGCCCATTCCCTGTGCCCATGCAGGTCGGCCGAAAGGTTCGGTGATTTCTGTTTGCGGCATGGTTGCCGGGCTCATTGATGAAAAATTGTTTGTTGCCGGATTCAATGATGTTGTCAATTGAGCATTACCAGTTTCAACAAAACTACTGCTGGATTGCTGTAATAATGCTGACTGACTATCAGCCATTGGTAATTGTTGTTGTGTAGACATAAGCGATAACTGCGCGGATAACGGTGTCTTCTGACTGACTAAATCAAGGTTATCCAGCTTGATCAGAGGCGCTTCGGCCTGGCGAGTAACAACATTATCCGTTGTTACATTGACACTGCCTGTGTTACCTGTTTTAGTTAGCGTATTTTGCCCCTGCTCTTTTGTTTCTGATTGCAAAAGTTGACGTATTGAAGATGATAACAGCTTGCCTTCTGAGCTCATTTTCATGCTGCTATCTACTATGTCGCTATCTAAAACCAGCGATTTTTCAGCATTTATAACGGGTTGTGCAACGGGCTGTGTTACTTGCTCGTTATTTATGTTTTGCAAATTCAGGCTGGATAATAGTAATGGCGGGTCATTTTCTGCCGTATTTTCAATTGAATTGCCTGATATGGGCAAGATATTGCCGCCTGTTAATAAGTCTAAGGTTTCGTCAGTGGTAGTAGAATCATCAGATAGTTTTAACATAGATGCCATAAAGGAGTCTTCACTATCTAACGAATCATCAGTGTTTAAGCCATTTGGCCCTTCTGTACCGGCCTTTGCTTTCGATAACATGCCTGTTTTAGCAGAATTTAACGGTTCCGTACTTGCCAGATTTATATTATTAGTCATGTGTGCCCTGCTTTTCCTGGTTATTACTGTAATACTGTAAATATAAAAGCAAGGTACGTGCCAGTTTTTGGCCTAAAAGAAATTATTCACCACAGAGGCACAGAGGGCACAGAGAAAAGCTCTTTTTGTTATTTGCGCCACAGGCGAAAAACATAAAAACCTCTGTGCTCTCTGTGCCTCTGTGGTGAAATGTTTTTTAGTTTTTGACTGTCAGGTTATGTTTGAGCAACTATACCTTAACGATTTTTTAAACCTTTATGTGGGCGGTCTTCTAATTCTCTTTGTTCGCGTTTTTCTACTTTTTGATTTTCAAGTTGCTGTCTGTTTTCAACAACTTTATTTATCATTTTGCTTTGATTTCGTGTATCCATCCACTTTGCCTGACTCGACTGTGTGTTCTGCCGCCCATTTATAACATTCTGTTGCTGTTGCTCTATAGCATCGTCCAGTCGCTGTAAAAAAATCCTGTAGTCCTGCATCTGGATTGCAGACAGGCCTGCTTCACTCGCTGTTTTAAACGCATCTAAATACTGGTTGCGGTAATTAATTAATTCGTTTAGCTGGTTTTCCTGCTTTTGTAGTTCACGTAAAACACTGCCGTGTAGTTTCGCTGCACTACGTTCATTGAGTTTTGCCAGGTTGGCAACGGGTTGTAATTTTTTAGAACTTCGCATCTTTTATCATTAATTAAATTTATCGGATATAACAACCCTTTAATTTTTTATTTTCTTCCATCGTAAACTCTATAAGTCCTGTCATGAACGGGTTTAATATCATCTATCATCTGTTCGCCATATTCCGCTTCCAGTTTTTTCAGTGCCTGTTTTAAGTTTTCCAGGGAATCCTGTTTTTCCTGCCACACCGCTTTGGCTTCCTCATAATTCTCCTGACTGATATCCGCCTTGTATTGTCTTGTTTCTACGACGGAATCAATATACTGCACCAGTAACTGGCATTCACGTATTTGCACAATAGATAAACCTGAATCTTTTGCTGTTTTTAATCCGTTAAGGCACTCCTCTTTATACGTTAAACAGGTCTCTAGTTGTGACTGCTCATGATTCGCCTGGTTTTCATGGATATACATATCATTACTCGCCCTGCATTCTTCGCGTTTTGCCTGGTTAACAAGTCTACGCATTTGATTTATATCATCCATAAGCTTAGACCTTGCTTACGCCCGCTCGGTAACCAGACGTAACAGTTCAGCAACACTGTCGTTATATGAAAAGGCCTCACTGGTGTCCTGTTGCAAAAACTGTACAAATTTCTCATTGAAGTCTATTGCTTCATCAATCGCAGTATCACTGCCATACTGGTATGCACCTACGCTAATCAGGTCCCGATTTCTCTGATAAGTTGAATACAGTTGTTTAAATCGAATGGCCGCCTGTTTATGTTCCTGTGTCACAACATCGTTCATCACACGACTGACTGAAGATTCAATATCAATCGCAGGATAATGTCCCGATTCGGCTATTGCTCTCGATAACATGATGTGTCCATCAAGCACTGCACGTGCTGAATCCACAATAGGATCATTAGTATCATCACCTTCTGCTAGTACGGTATAAAATGCTGTAATCGAACCACCGTTTTCACCATTATTACCCGCTCTTTCTACTAATTGAGGCAGTTTGGCAAATACAGACGGCGGGTAACCTTTGGTTGCAGGTGGTTCGCCAATTGCCAGTGCAATTTCACGTTGCGCCTGCGCAAAACGGGTTAATGAATCCATTAATAATAAAACGTTTAATCCTTTATCCCGAAAATATTCTGCGATAGTTGTGGCTAACCAGGCTCCATGCATACGCATTAATGGTGGACTATCTGCCGGGCTGGCGACAACCACCGATCGTTCCATACCCTGCTCGCCCAAAATGTTGTCTACAAAATCCTTGACCTCTCGACCACGTTCACCAATTAAACCAACCACTACCACATCGGCCTTTGTATAACGTGTCATCATGCCAAGCAAGACACTCTTACCGACACCACTACCGGCAAACAAGCCCATTCGCTGACCACGTCCAACGGTTAACAATGAATTGATTGCTGTCACGCCAACATCCAGTGGTTCATTTATTGACCAACGTGCCAACGGGTTACTGCGTTTTCCTGCCAGCGGTAAACTTTTATTGCAAAAAATTGGCCCTTTACCATCCAGTGGTTTTCCTGCCGGATCAATTACCCTGCCAAGCAGATCATCACCCACTTTTGCTTCGTACAAACCTTTTCCCGGTATAACACGTGCATCAGGTACCAGACCTGTTATTTCACCAGTGGGCATCAGGTAAAGTCGTTCGCCTGAAAAACCAACCACTTCTGCTTCTATATCGCCATCTACGGATGAAACCAGACAGCGTGCACCCACTGCTGCCTGGCAACCAACCGTTTCAAGGGTTAAGCCAACCATTCTATCGAGCTTACCTTCTACAACGAGTGGCACAGCCTGCTGAGCACGTGTTTTATATTTTTGTAAAATCTCGCACCATATCGAACTTCGATGGTGTCCCGGTTGTTGCCCGGATTGTTGTTCAGAAATCATCTCGCTTGAGAATCCGGCATACGCTCATCACCCAGCACCGATGCAATCACGGCATTTAGTCGAGCTTCAACAGTGGCATCAATGCGAGATGACCGGGTCAACACACGACAACCGCCGCGGGTTAAAACAGGGTCTACATTAATTTTCCAGTTTGATTCAGTATCAGGACTCATCAATGCACTTCGAACCAGTTCTGCATCTTCAGGATGTAACTCAAGTGTCACCTCCATCGACGTGGTTGGTAGTATGCTTATTGCTTCCTTTATAACCGCAACAACTTCACCCGGTGAGGTTTTCAACTCACGCCTAACCATCTGTTTAACCACAGACATGCTCAATT